>CANQMM010000001.1 GCA_947624955.1 uncultured Bacilli bacterium
CATCAAATTAGAATTGGTAAGCGATAGCGTCAAAGTAGAGCTAGCGCAATAAGAGGGAGAGGGGAGAAAGCTTCCTCCTAAAAAATATATGTTTATATTTTCCAAATTTTACTTATTAAATTTGGGCAAAATAAGAATGTAAAATATAGAATTTAATATTGAAAAATACTTGCCATTTTGCTAATATTAAATCATAGAGGATGATAGATATGGAAAAACGATATACAATATATTTAGTCCTAATTGCTGTAGCTACTATACTTTCTGGTATAGTGGGAGCTTCTTATGCTTTCTATTCTTTTAATACTGATGCTACAGATACTAAAATTCCTCCTATATCAGGGAAAACTGATACAATAACGGGAATAAATTTAGTTGGTGATTCCGTTGCTTCAACTAGCGATGCTTACCCTGGATGGAAAGGTATTCAAAAATTTGCAATTAAATTACCAGATAATACACCAAAAGATGCTATCGGTGGTAAATATACTGTCGTTTTAACTCCAAATATTGACACAGTCTTTGGATCAGATATTAAATATACAGTATACAAAACGACAGATACTAGTAATACAATAACTAGGGCAGCTGGAACTCTAGTTAATGCCAATGGCAAATTAAGTAGAACAGACACCATAACATTTGGTGGAACTTGGGCATCATCTCATAGCCACCTAGCAACTGGTGTTTTTTCGGGAACACAAGCTGTAAGGCTAACTCCAGAAACTTTTAATGGAAATTTTCAAACAACCTATTACTATGTAGTTTATGAATATACTAACAATGATAGTGTTGACCAAAGTGGTTCAATGGGTCACACCTTTACTGTTAAAGTATCA
Organism: uncultured Bacilli bacterium; assembly: GCA_947624955.1. Classification (GTDB taxonomy): domain Bacteria; phylum Bacillota_I; class Bacilli_A; order RF39; family UBA660; genus CALVJF01. The sequence goes on from CANQMM010000001.1 coordinate 840, forward strand.
TTAGAAATGGATATGTCGAGGTCAGAATAAGTTGATAAAGACTTATTCTTTTTTAACTCAAATATTTAACTCAAATATAATATTGAGTTTTTTTTTAAACTAATTTATAATGATAGTAGGGTAAAAGGGGTTAACAAGATGAGTAATAATAAAAAGAACAATTTATTCTCACAAATCCTCCATATGATATCCAATATCATTTCCTGGGTTTTATTAATCTTGCTAGTTATTATTGCTGGTTTTTTATTATACTATTTTATAACTACCAATATATGTAAATCTAAAGGGGATACTTGTACTCCTAAAGTAACTTTATATACCATCGTTAGCCAGTCAATGGTTCCAACTATCAAAGTATATGATGTTATAGTTAATGTAACTCCAGAAACTAGTGACGAAATAGAAGTGGGGGATATTATTACCTTCCATTCTACTAGTAAGTTATATACGGAAAGAATTGTAACGCACCGCGTTATTGAAAAAAGAACTAATGAAGATGGTATTGTGGAATTTCGAACCCAAGGGGATAATAATATAAGTCCTGATGATACCTTTGTCCCATATAGTAATATAATAGGTCGCGTAATCTTTAAAATTCCGCAATTAGGACGAATTCAATTTCTTTTGACTAGTACCGGTGGATGGGTACTTATCATTATCATACCTGCTTTGTTTTTAGTCTTATTTGATGTTTTAAAACTTAAAAAGTTATTAACTGCTAAAAATAAAGTAGCTACAGCATTAGAAGTTAAAGAAGATCAAAATATCCAAAGTCCGGAAGTTATTCTTGAACGCAAAGAACAATTGAAAAAGAAATTACTTGATAGTGAAAACTTAAAATATCAAAAGGGCTATGGTGAACCAAGAGATTTTTATGAGTATCATCCTGAACGTTTAAAAGTGTTATATGAAACTCCTGAATATCAAGGAGAAATGATATATAGTAATTTATCTGATGAAGAGATAGAAGCTAAGTTACAAGCAGCAGATTCCATTGAACAGGGCAATAATCCAATCGTTGAAGAAACCCCTTCGTCTGAAGAAATCAATTATATTGAAGAACAATCAACATCCAATGCCAACCCTAACCTCGATGCTATCTTAAGTCGAATTAATGCATTAGAAACCCCAGTAGAAGAAGTCGAGTTACCTAAATTAATCTCTATTAAAGAAGAAGTAATTCCTGACGATATCGAATTACCAACAACTAATACTAAACAACAAGTTGTAAATATCGAAGTTGCCAAAAAGAAAGATGGCAATGGACCACATAAAGTAGTAGGTCAAATAAAAAATAATAAACGTTCAAAAAACCGTAAAAAAAATAATCGGCGTAGAAAGCATTAATTCAAATAATGCTTTCTTTTAAGTTATAAATATGCTAAAATGTAGTTAATATGAATAATAAGGATGTGAAATTATGAATAATGATTCTAATAATGAAGAAATTTCACTAGAACAAACAGATAAAGAAATCAAAAAAACTAATCGTTCCTTAAGTCGTAAACAAATAGTTATGTTAGCAATTATCATAATTGTTATAATTATTTTGTTAATTAGTTGTACAGCTAAGAACTACTTTAAAACAGGTAATTTAAATATCGATTTAAATAATGATAATGTTTGTGATATAAACTGTGATACTGATAATGATAAAAGACCTGATGTCAACATTGATTTAGATGGAGATAATATTCCGGATTTAAATATTGATTATGGTCACGATAATAAGCCTCATTTTAATATTGATACGGATAATGATGATATCCCTGATAAAAATCTTACTAATCAAGATTTAGATGGTGATGATATCTGCGATTTAAATTGTGATATTGATAATGATGGCTGGCCAGATATCAATATCGATATGGATGACAATGGTAAATGCGATATTAATTGTGATGATGGTACTAATGGCGGTCATGCTAATGATAAAATCTGTGACCGTAATTGTGATGATGGCTCATTTAATGGCCAAGCATTTGATGGCGTCTGTGACCGCAACTGTGACGATGGCTCTAACGGTGGCATTAAAGATGATAATAAGTGTGACCGTAATTGTGATGATGGTAGCTTCGGAGGAACCGCTGGCGATTATCTTTGCGACCGTAACTGTGATGAAGATAATAACGGCACTTGTGATAAAAACTGTGATGATGGCTCTAACGGTGGGAAACCAAATGATGGCATCTGCGATAGTGATTGTCAAAACCAAGTTTGTATCAACTGCGACGATGGTAGCTTTGGTGGCAAACCAAATGACGGTATTTGTGATAAAAACTGTGACGATGGCAGCTTCGGTGGTGTAAAAGGTGATGGCATCTGCGACCGTAACTGCGACGATGGTCGCTTCGGGGGTGCTCCTGATGATGGCAAATGTGATTACAATTGTGACGATGGCTCACTAGATGGAACCGCCGGTGACGGTACTTGCGATCGTAACTGTGATCTTAATCGCGATAATATATGTGAATTAAATTGTGACGATGGCCGCAATAACGGTAATGCTAGTGATGGTATTTGTGATTTTAACTGTGATAATGGGGCTTTTGGCGGAACCAAGAACGACGGTGTCTGCGATACCAATTGTGATGACGGTAGTTTCGGGGGAAATGCCAATGATGGTGTTTGTGACCGCAACTGTGATAACGGGGCGAATGGCGGAAGACCAAATGACGGCATTTGCGATTACAACTGCGATGACGGAACTTTAGATGGTCAAGCTAATGATAATATTTGTGATCGTAACTGTGATGATGGTACAAACGGTGGCGTAGCAAATGATAATGTTTGTGACCGTAATTGTGACGATGGTAGTTATACCGGCAAACCAAATGACGGTGTTTGCGACCGTAATTGTGACTCCGATAATGATGGTGTCTGTGATTATAACTGTGATGATGATAAAGATGGCTTATGTGACCGTAATTGCGACACCAATGGTGACAATGTTTGTGACTTAAACTGTGATGATGACGGTGATAAAGTTTGTGACCGCAACTGTGATGATAACAAAGACGGTATATGTGACCGCGAATGCGACGCTGATGCCGATATTGGAAAATTAAATATTGTCGACATTACTTCTGTAAATGCTCACGGCGTTATTCCTGGTTGGAAAGCAACTCAACAATTCACTGTTACTAATAGTGGTACGAAAACCCTACCTTTCCAATTAAGATGGGTCAATATTACTAATAATTTTGAACGTCCACAAGATTTAATCTATACGGTAACATCTACTCGCGATAACTTAAATACAATTCATTTCGAACGTAAACCATTACCAAGTACGGAAACTATTATTGTATCTGAACAAGTTATTAAACCAGGAGAAACTATTACTTTTACAGTTGATTATGAATATATCTATTACCGTAATATCAATCAAAATATAGATCAAGGTAAGACTTTTAGAGGTACAATTCAATTATTCCTAGAAGGTCAAAGATAATAATTAAGTTTATTATCTTTTTTAATTTACCCAATAAAAAAAGCTAAATCATTATTTAGCCGTATTCTTCTTTTTCTTTTGCATATTCTTATTAACAAGTTTAACTTTAACGCCTTTATATAATGCAAACTGTTTTTTTACTCCATCTGGTAAATTCTTTTTTAAAACCTTCATCGTTGCACCTCCTCATATATCGATTGAATTATATCACGAAAAGCAAAAAAGTGCTATATATAATTAATATATGTATTAAAATTCGTTAATTTCAAATAATGTTTAACGAGATTTGATTTGTAACAAAGGTGACCTTGTAAAAAATTCATTTTTATGTTATATTGAATATGTCAAGGAAACTTGCATAAAATAAAAATGGAGCATTCAATATTTCCAACTGTTGAGTGCTATCAAATTAATGGTGAAACACCCTAATTCAGATGTTGAATTGGGTGTTTTTTTAGTTTAGTGTTACGAAGAGTAACACAATAAGTAGAAAGATGATTATGAGCAAAGTTAAGACTTAAAAATCTTTCTTATTCATATCGCATCACCTCCAAATCTGTTTCAAGATAAAGAGGTAACACCCAACATTATATTGAACATTCCATTAATTTTATATCTTATTTATGCAGCAATAACAAATTTTCTTTAATATTTGTGAATCTGTGTTAAATATAAAGAATTTTATTAAAAAATTTGATACAATAACATTGGTGGTATTAATGCAAGTATTCGTTATTGGCGCTGGCCCTGCCGGGCTTTCTGCTGCAATTAGTGCAGCTCGTAATCATCATACAGTAACTATAATTGAAAAGAATAATAAAATAGGTAAAAAACTATTACTTACCGGTAATGGCCATTGTAATTTTTATAATGCTTATCAAGATATAACTTGTTATCATTCCCATAATCTTGAGATATTTTCTTCAATCTTAGATAAGCATAACTTAGTATTACCCTTTATTGAATCCTTAGGAATCGTCTATAAACAAATAAATGGCTATTACTATCCTTATTCTAACCAATCGACGAGTATTGTTAATGCTTTATACCAAACTGCCTTAAATCTAGGTATTATATTTAAATTAGAAGAAGAGGTCCTTACGATTACTAAACCCAATACTTTTATAATTACTACAACCCAAAATACTTATCAAGCGGATAAAGTTATTCTAGCTTGTGGCTCGAAAGCTTATCCAAAGACGGGCTCTACAGGTCAAGGATATGAACTAGCCCAATCATTTGGTCATTCTCTAATAACGCCATTACCGGCCTTAGTCCAACTGCAAGGTCAAGATAATTTTTATAAAGACTGGGAAGGTATTCGTACCGATGCCATTCTTACTTTATTCGAAAATCAGCAAATGATTAAAAAAGAACAAGGGGAAATCCAATTGACTAATTATGGTATAAGTGGTATATGTACGATGAATTTAAGTGGCGATATTTCTAGAGGTCTTGCTGCTAACAAACAAGAGATAATTAATATCAACTTTGTCCCTTGGTTAGCCACTTCTCAAGAATTGATTACTTATCTCGATTACAAAGAAAAAACCTTAAATTATAATTTAAGTGAATTATTAGAATGCTTTCTCAATTATAAATTAGTTAATCTTATTCTTAAATTGTGTCATCTTTCTAGAGATATTCGTTGGTCTTCGGCTCCTAAAGAAAAAATAACTAATTTATTGATGTCTTTCCCTTTTAAAGTAACAAATACTAATTCTTTTGACCAAGCCCAAGTTTGTAGTGGGGGTATCCCTTTAACAGAGATCAATATCGATACGATGGAATCCCAAATGGTAAGGGGATTATATTTAGTAGGGGAATTATTAGATGTCGATGGTATTTGCGGTGGTTATAATCTAACATTTGCTTGGTTAAGTGGGTTAATCGCCGGAGGTAGTATCCATGATTAGAATAAGAGAAATTAAAATACCTGTTAGTAAACCCCAAGATATCCACCTAAAAAAAGTTATTATCCAAAAATTAAATATTTCTAATCAAGAATTAATTCACTATGTCATAAAACGGCAATCTATCGATGCCCGTCATAAACCGGATGTTTACTACGTCTATGAAGTGGATGTCACTCTTAACAATGAAGAAAAAGTCTTATCTCGTATTAAAAGTCCCAATATCTTTCAAGCTCCTAATGAAGAATATATTCCTCCCCAAAAAGGAGAGACTCCAATGACACACTGCCCAATTATCGTTGGGAGTGGTCCGGCGGGATTATTTGCGGCTTATTTATTAAGCGAGATGGGTTATCGTCCTTTAATTATCGAAAGAGGTAAACCAATTGCTGAAAGAATTAAGGATGTTGAAGACTTTTGGCAAAACAATAAACTTAATCCCGAAAGTAATGTCTCTTTCGGTGAAGGAGGTGCCGGTACTTTTTCCGATGGTAAATTGAACACTCTCGTTAAAGACTCTCGTTTTATCGGTAAAAAAGTCTTTGAAATCTTTGTTAAATATGGAGCTCCTGAAGAAATAATGTATTCTTCTCATCCCCATATTGGTACTGATGTTTTAAGAACTGTCATAGCGAATATTCGGGAAGCAATCATCCAAATGGGTGGTCAAATCCTTTACAATACCCAACTAACCAATATAATTTTAAATTATAATAAGTTAGAAGCTATAGAGGTAAATCATCAGGAGAAAATCCCTTGTGAAGCCTTAATATTAGCCACCGGTCATAGTGCTAGAGATACTTATGAAATGTTGAGTCAATATTTAAAATTAGAAAGCAAGCCCTTTGCGATTGGTTTACGGGTAATCCATTTACAACAAATGATTAATGAAAGTCAGTATGGTAGTGCTAGTAAATATCTCCCTAATGCTAGTTATAAACTAACTTATCAAACATCCCAGGGTCGTGGCATCTATTCCTTTTGTATGTGTCCCGGCGGTTATGTAGTCAATGCCTCAAGTGAACCCAATCATTTAGTCGTTAATGGCATGAGTAATTACTTGCGAGATACCAAAACTGCTAATAGTGCTATCATCGTTACTATCACTCCTAATGACTATGGTAATGAACCCTTATCCGGTATCGCTTACCAAAGAGAATTAGAATCTTTAACCTATAAACTCGGTAAAGGTAATATTCCTATCCAATTATGGCAAGATTTTCTTTTAAATAGAAAATCTACTTCTTTAGGAACTGTCCCACCAATCGTTAAAGGTAATTACACCCTAGCTAATATCCGGGAAATTCTTCCTAGTTTTATCACTGAAGCCCTACTTGAAGCTATGCCGGTCTTTAATAAAAAAATTCACGGTTTTGCTAATCCCGACACCATTCTATGTGCTATTGAATCTCGGACCTCTTCACCTGTTAGAATACCTCGTAATGAAAACTACGAATCGCAAATTCAAGGCATCTATCCCTGTGGCGAAGGCGCCGGCTACGCTGGTGGGATAACTACATCGGCCATTGATGGCATTAAAGTAGCCGAAAGTATCATTAAGAAATATCGCCCATTTTAAAACTTAAATATGGTGATTATCCAGTACTAAGCTACATTTTCTTTTAGCCAGCTCCCTATCTCTTAAACTATAACGTACTGCTTCCTTATCTTTAACTTTCTCAAAAGGGATAATTACTCGATCTAAAAATATCATTCCTGAAGAACTTCGGATAATTTCATAATTATCCGATTTACAAATATTCATTTTGCTAAATTTTTTAGCACTCTTTTCATTTCTAAATAATAAAAATTTTCTTTTATCATCAAAATCGATGTTTTGATAAAGACTAATAACATCTCTACTAGTATCATATAAACTATCATCGGGGATATCAAAACCATATTTCTTTAACATATATAGTAAGAAAGGCTTTCTTTGTTTCTTATTAGTTCCTAAGAAATCTAACCCATTATCAAAGCAAAAATTAATCCACATGGCTACTAATAAATTCCCTATATTTAAATTGCGAAATTCATCTTCAATTCCTAAGCCAATAAAGTGACTAGTCCTTTTTACGGTATCGACATAAAAATAAATAAACCCTTGTCTTACTAATTTTCCCTTCATCATCGTCAGGGCACTAATATAGAATTTAGGTAAACCTGAACCATCATCTAAAGCTTTTTTTAAATATAATACATGCCTAGAATTACCTGATTGATAATCTGTTGAATAAACTATATTTTGATCTTCTTTCAGCTTATCTAAAAACATCTAAATCCCTCCATTAAATTAAAAGCCAACTAAGAATAAATATTACTATAAAAAATAATAAAATTCAAGTAAATAAAATTATGCTATAATTAAGTAAATTCAAGGAGTAATTATATGGAAAAATATCAAGAAATTGAAAGAAGTATCATTAAGAAATTTCGTAAAGATATCTGGCATAACTTCGTTAAAGCGATTAATGATTATGAATTAATCCAAGATAATGATAAAATTATGGTCTGTATAAGTGGTGGCAAAGATTCTTTTCTACTCGCTAAATGTATTCAGGAATTAATCCGTCACGGTAAAGTAAATTTTACCGCCCACTATGTTGTCATGAATCCCGGATATAATGAAACAAATAGAAAGCTTATTGAAGAGAATGCTCGGATTTTAAATATTCCTATTACGATATTCGAATCCAATATTTTTGCATCAGTTGCCAATATCGATACCAATATGGCTTGCTATTTATGTGCCCGAATGCGTAGGGGATATCTCTATAATAAAGCCCAAGAATTAGGATGTAATAAAATTGCTTTAGGTCATCACTTTAATGATGTCATTGAAACTACCCTGTTATCAATGTTTTATGGCTCGGAGATTAAAACGATGATGCCAAAATTACATAGTGATAATTATCCCGGCTTAGAACTAATAAGGCCATTATACTTAGTCAAAGAAGATGCCATCATCGCTTGGCAAAAGCACAATGAATTAACTTTCCTAAACTGTGCTTGTCGCTTTACCGAAAATAATCAAACCTTACATATTAGTAAGAGAAGTGAAATTAAACAACTAATTAAAGATTTAAAAAAAGTTAATCCGGATATTGAATACAATATCTTTAAAGCTCTCGATAATATCAACCTCAATTGTGTATTAGGTACCAAAAAAGACGGTAATTATCAAAGCTTTTTACAAGATTATTCTCAAGGAGGTCAAAATGAATAATAAAATATTAAGAGATTTAAATTATGGTGTTTATGTTATTGGTAGTAAAGATAATGAAAGGTTAGTTGGTTGTATAGCTAATAGTGTCATGCAGATAACTTCAGATCCTGCTACTATTGCTATCAGTATTAATCACGATAACTACACTAATGAATGTATTAAAAAAACTAATAAGTTTTCGATATCGATATTAAATGAAGAGAGTAATCCGGAAATTATCGGTACTTTTGGATTTCACAGCAGTCGCGATACCGATAAGTTTGCTAATATTGCTCATACTGAGGTTGATGATCTTCCCGTTGTAACTGATACTAATGGCTATATTACTTGTGAATTAATCAGTACTCTAGAAACGAGCACTCATACTATCTTTTTGGGTAAAATAATTTCTTGTGCTAAAACCGATACAAAAAATCCAATGAGCTATCAATACTATCATCAAGTCCTAAAAGGTCAAAGCCCTAAGAATGCCCCAACTTATCAACCCAATCTTGCCGAAGAGATCAAAGGCAGTAGATGGCAATGCCAAATTTGTGGTTATATTTATGAAGGAGAAGATTTACCTCTAGATTTCACTTGTCCTATCTGTGGTCAACCTAAAGAAGTTTTTAAAAAAATATCTTAATTATTTATCATATATATGCTAAAATGATTATGAGAGGAGTAAAGTAATGAATAAAAAAGTAATAATCGGTATCATAGCTGCCGTTATAGTAATATTAGCCGGAGTAGGTGTATATTTCTTCGCCTTCCATAATCCTGATGCTAAAAAGTTTAAAGAAGAATATGAATCCTTAAATAATACTATCAGAGAATCTGATGGCGAAAAATATAATAATGTCGATATACCTAGAAACAATCCTATTAGATATGTAACTGTATCCGAAGCTCTAGATTTATTTAGTGAGAAAAAAGCGATTATCTATGTTGGTGCTAATTGGTGCCCTTGGTGTCGTAACATGCTTGCACCGATGTTCGATGTAGCTAAAGAACTAGATATCGATAAAATATATTATTTAGAGCTTGATGATGATAAATCTAATTTTGAAATCCAAGATGGTGAATTAAAAAAGACTAGCAATGGTTCTGAAGATTACTATAAATTATTAGATGTTTTAAAAGATTATCTTGAAGATTATTCTTTAACTGATGAAGATGATAACAGTTATCCAACTGGTGAAAAAAGAATTAAGATGCCATTTTTCATAACCATCCGTAATGGTGGAATTGTCGAGGCTAAAGGCATAACTCGAACTCTAGAAGAAGGTCAAAGTAAATATTCCGAAATGACTGATGAACAATATGATGATTTATATGAAAAATTTTATGATACTTTTAGTAAGATTTATCCATCAGAAGGTAGTTGCCCTGTAGATGAAGAATGTAATTAGTTGTATTTATGATACAACTTTTTAAATGTCTAATATTCTTAAGAGACATTTATTAACGCTGCTCCAACCATTGAATTGTTTCCTGTTAAAAAAGTCTTTTATCTTATAAAATGTCAGTAAGAAAGGAGAAATAATATGGATCAAGAGAAAATTGGTAAATTCATTGCCGAATGCCGTAAAAAGCAAAAAATAACTCAACAAGAATTAGCTGAAAGATTAGGAGTATCCGACCGCACTGTCGGTAATTGGGAAAATGGTCGTAATATGCCGGACTTATCATTATTTAAACCCTTATGTAATGAACTAGATATTACCTTAAATGACTTAATGAGTGGTGAAAAAGTAAACCGCGAAGAATATCAACAAAAATTTGAAGAAAATATTGTCAATACCATTAATTACTCTACTAATAGAATAACTAAATATCATCAATTAATATCTTTAATTTTAATTATCTTTGGTTTATTTGTATCTATTTCTGCTATTATGATTTTCCCTAGTGAAAGCAGTTGGAGTTCTATATATTCTGTATTAGGTATAATGATTTTTATGATTGGAATTGCCAAAATAACTAAACATATGAAATGGTCTATTCGTTTATTAATCATAATAACAATATTTGCTTTCTCGATGATTGTCTTATTATTTACTGACTATTTAAACGTCAAATTTAATAATGAAGCCCCAATGTTTAGAATTACCACTACCTCTGCCGGTGATGTTGTATATTACAATACCCCATTTTATGATGTCTATCGTTGTCACATTGCTAAAGATAATGAATATTGGACTATTGAAAAAAATAGTAAGAAAACAATCAATGAGTTGATAAATTATTGTCATTAGGAAATTTACTAATTAATATGTTATATGGTATAATATAAATACAATGTATAAGAGGTGAAGTAATGAAAAGAAAAGTTGGTATTAGACCCTCAAAATTTTCTTCAGCCATTGGCTTTATAATGGGAATAGCCTTTTGTTTTTTTGGCATCTATTTAATGTTTCAAAGTTTTAACTTTTTCCTAATAATATGGACTCTAATGGCTTTATTAATAACTATCTACTATGGTATCAATCTCTTTTCTTCCAAAGGTCTTAGCTTATATAATATGACAATCGAAGAAGATAAAGATCAAACTGATAAGCAATAAAATAAATATCGTTATTTAATTAGCGATATTATTTTTATTTGCATATTCACTTTTTAATATAGTTTCTATTTCTTCCGGTGCTTCCTTACATCCATTATCAAGCCATTTTTTAATAATGGCATTAAGTCCGGCCTTAAAGAATTCCATATGATAATCTATATATTTATCATCATATAACCTTTTTGATAAGTTATAATCATATTCTCTTATAATAAAGTTTTGGTCCATATTTAATTTAAAATAAGTCTTATAAAATAGTTGATTATCTTTTATATGCTTAAAAAGTTTTAAAAAATCATTAGAATTATTTTGGGTATCTTTTTCTTCTTGATATAAAAATGATACATCCTGCTCTAACTCTTGCCCAATCTTATCTGCTAAATCATAAATATCTAAATAATTAACATAAAAAGTCGAACGATTAATTTTCGCTAGTTTACAAATATCTGTAACCGAAATTTCACTTATTTCTTTTGTTTGTAATAAAGAGATAAATACTTTACTAATTTTATCTCTTGTTTCTTTTCTTCTTTTATTATTCGGCGTGTTCATATATTCCTCCCTTTAATTGGACATATGTCTATAAATTGTTGGTTGTATTTGGTTTTCAAAAAGATTATATTAAAATTGTAATAAAAAGACAAGTGTCTAGTTATTAGAAAGGTGTGATGTCTATGTCTAAAATCGTCGATGCTAATAAAAAAATAGAAAAAGCGGTAGTTAGTGGCTACAAAAAAATTGAGGACACCGTTGTTGGCGGCTACAAAAAAGTAGAAGATAAATTTGTTGATACTTTCTTAAAAAAAGATGATGAAACTATCGAAGAAGCCAAAGAAAGATTACAAAAAGAACAAGAACAAAGAGAAAATGAAAATAAATAATATAAAAATCTCGGAGGACCAAATGAAAAAAGAAACGTTATTAGAAATTATTTTAGGAACTATTGGCGGTTTAGTATTTGCTATGGGTTTGACGATGTGTTTAATACCTGAATGGGATTTATTTAAAGTCGGGGTAGTAGTAGCCATTTTAGGGTTTATTATTCTCCTTTGTATTATTCCTGTATATCGAACTAATCATCCTAAAAAAGAACACGCCCCTATAAATTGGAGTATTGTATTTACTTGGTTTGTAGGAATAGTTGGGGCTTTAGTAATGGGCTTTGGGATGAGTAAAGTTATGGTCGACGAGCCCTCTAAAGCTGATTTATTAATTGGTATCGCCACCGGTATTGTCGGCTTACTTATCTGCGTATTTAACTACCCGATTTATTCTTATTTAAAAAGTAACAAAGATTAGTTATTTACTTGGAAGATATTCTTCCTTTTTTCTTTTAATGATATAATTATCTATAGTTAGAGGTGTAGGATGAAAAAAATACTAAATAAATTGTTTATTCCTAATAAAATAATCGGCTTCATTTTATTCAATTTAGCTTTTGGCTTGCTTATTTATGTCTTTAGTTGTCATTTAGAAGATACCCCTCTTGCTTATGTAAGTTATCTTTTATCGACTTATGCTTTAATTATCTTTTGTATTTGGTTTTATAAAGTTTGTGAGTTTAGCAATAATGCTCTTAAAAAATCTAAACCTTATGAGTTCTATAAAAACCACGAACTTTTAATAACCAAGATTAGCCTTTCTTTTGCTACTTTTCTGCATTTTATTTATGGTATTTTTAAATTAGGAACCGGTATCTATTATACATCTTGGTGGTTTATTACTTTTGCCATTTATTATTTAATTCTTTGCCTAATGAAATTATCAATTGTCAAAGATATTAAAAATGAAGTTGGGGTTAATTTAAAACTTGAATATCGCAAGTTAAGACAAACCGGAATAATCTTATTATTTCTAAACTTAATACTAACAGGTATGATTGTCCTAATTATTAAACAAAATCACGAAATAACTTATGCGGGATTTATTATTTATATAGTTGCGATGTATGATTTTTATTTAATCATCAGTGCTATTATAAATGTTATTAAATATCGTAAAGATCATAGCCCTCTTTTAGCGGCCAGTAAATGTCTTAACTTAACCGTGGCGATGATTTCGATGATCTCTTTAGAAGTCGCTATGGTATCCCAATTTGGAGCAAATGATAGTGAATTTAAAATATTAATGACTAGCATTATGGGATTTGTCGTATGTTTAATAAATACCACAATGTCCCTATATATGATAGTTAGATCCAATAAAAAATTAAAGAATTGTTAATCTTAGTTGACAAATTTCCACCTCAAACAGGTAGATAGCAACTAAAATAAAATGTATAATTTTGCTGTGAGGTGAGAAAAGTGCAAAACTTAGGTGAAAGATTATATGTGTTAAGAAAAAATAAAAATTTATCCCAAGAAGAAGTAGCTGAAAAACTAAATGTAACAAGACAGACTATATCTAAGTGGGAAACCAATCAAAGTGTACCGGATTTTGATAAAGTTATGCCTTTATGTGAATTATATGGTATAACTCCCAATGAACTATTTATTGAAATAAAGGAAAATAACTCCGAGAAAAATACTAGCTCAGATATAAATTTAGAAGAAGAAAAAATTAAGACCAGTAAGAAAGCTAAAGGCATAGCTTTAAGCGTCGTCTTATATTTTTTAGGAATAGTTTGGATAATGATAGCTATACCCGTGATGAATATGAACCCCGTAGTAGCATCGGCAATATTCTTACTTATCTGTGGCTTAGCTACCGGATTAATTATTTACGTATGTATTAGATATCACAAGACTAAAACCTTAGAAGAAACTGCTGATGATAAATTAAGACACCAAATATCTGATGTTGTTGCCATAATCGTTACGATTATCTATCTTATTATTAGTTTCCAAACAATGGCTTGGCATTTAACTTGGATTATTTGGATTATATATGGCTTGTTTACGGAAATCCTAAAATTAATATTTATGCTAAGGAGATTCCCCAATGAAAAATAAAAAGTTAATTATAATCGCCATTATTTTCCTATCGCTTATTATGGTTGGTCTTTCCGTATTCTTTGCTAGTATTTTAAAAAGTGACTTTAAATTTAAAATTGGTCTACAAGTTAGTAATGAACTAATATTAGATGAAACTTATGAAGAGAAATTTAATAAAATAATTATCGATTCAACTACTAGTGAGATTTATTTTAAAAAATCTCTTAACGATAATATTAAAACTGTAATTTATGGAGATAGAGATTATACTACTGTTACCACTAACCAAGACACTTTATCTATAGAAATAGCCTCTGAAAATTGTATAGGTTTTTGTTTTAAGCAAAAAGCTAGCAAAGTAGAGATATATTTACCTGAAGATTTTGATGGCGCTATAGATATCCAAAATGATTATGGCGATATTTTTATTGATGAATTTTTAAATGCTAATATTGATATCAAAGAAGATTGCGGTGATATCGAAATTCTCGGTGGCAATATTATTACCATTGATAATAATTATGGCGATACTAAAATTGAAGAAGCTAATGTCGCAACTATCAATGCCGACTGTGGCGATGTTACAATTACTAATACCAATGATGCTATAATAAATAGTAATTATGGTGATATCAAGATAAAAGCCGTTAATAATTATCTTAATATAGAAAATGATTGTGGCGATATAAAAATAGATAATATTGCTTTAAAGCAGAATTCCCATATTAAAGATGATTATGGTGATATTGAAATAGGTAATACCAATGAAATATTTATCGATGCTAATACCGAATTAGGCAAAGTCAAAATCCATAATAATTATAATAAGTCAGATATTACTTTAAAAATTGAAAACGATTGTGGTGACATTAAAGTAAATAATTAAAAGCGAACGAATATATAAAGTTTGCTTTTTATGTTATAATAAATTTTAGAAATGGAGAATATATGAAAAAAGGTTTAAAAATTACTTTAATTGTTTTAGTTATTTTGTTAGGAATAATTTTACTTGATACTTTCCAAGCCAAAGTCTTTGATAATAGTCCCTTATTAAAGATAAGAGAAACATATAATGGTGGTGAAACTTATTATATTGATAAAGGCTTATTAGTAAATCACTATCGCTGTAATAATTTTGAAGAAGCAACCGTATGGAAAAATACCAAATTTGCTTGCTCTCTACCGGAGAATTTTAAAGAAAGTGTTAATTTATCGTGCTTAACTAGCCAACTAGGTGGATATATTGCTTCCGAAAAAGTAGAGGCACAAGAGGAACAACTTGCTAACTTGATTGAATATGATGCAGATACAGTTGAATATTCATCTATAATGAAAAGTAAGACAGGCATTTATGTCATCCTAAAAACTGATAATGCTAGTGTAATTCAAAAACTTGATAATTATTTTAATGAAAAATATGTTGGATATCAAACCATTATAAAAGATGATTACAAAATATATGTTTATAATACAGTGGGCGATTTTGATTTAGCCAAAGATTTAGCCAAGTGTTTAAACAATTAATGAGGTAACTACTATGAAAAAGAAAAAATTTTTAGAATATTATCATTTGTATTTTTTATTCTTACTCTAGCCGGAGCATTCTATGTATTCTTAAATAAAGGCGAAGCAAATCCCGGTTATGCTGTAATACCATCTTTATTTTGTGTAATATTTTCTCAGTTAAGTATTACCAATAAAAAATAATGATATAAAATCTTTAAAAATAGAAGCTAAAGCTTAGCAATTGTTTCAAGAAGAATGGGTATAGAATCAAAGTTCTTATACTGAAAATACTTAATTTATCAGTTTCTGACATTTTAACGATGATACGGATAAATGACAAAATGTCCGTATGAATTAACTATATTTGAAATAATTGTTCCTTAAATTATTATTTCAATTCATCCTTTATTTATTAATTACAAATTTTTAAAGTATTGGTTTAGTATATATATTTAATATGTACAATTCATTAAAAAATAGCTTAGTCATTTTCTAAATTAGTAATGTAGATTACATTTTTGTTTAATTCTCTCTTTATGTCCTGTTTATTATTTGATGTATGCTATATAATTCTTCTTGAAAGGAGCCGAAAGGATGGATCAAGAAAAAATAGGAAAGTTTATAGCCAATTTAAGAAAAGAACAAAAATTAACCCAAGAGCAACTTGCCGAAAAGTTAGGCGTATCTGATAAGTCAGTAAGTCGTTGGGAAAATGGAAAATGCCTACCTGATGTATCTTTATATAAAGATTTATGTAATATTTTAGGTATTACTCTAAATGAATTTTTTAGTGGTGAAAAAATTAAAGAAGAAAAATTCAAAGAACAAGCTGATAACAATTTATTTAATGCCTTAGAAAATAGTTCTTTTACTTTAAAAGATAAGATAAAATATTATAGTGATAAGTGGGATAAGGAACACTTTTTTGAGTTAACTATTGCAATGATTGCTATTGTCGGATTTATAATTTACGGTTTTATAAAAGATAATGGCATCCAATATATATTTATGATAATAGGTTTTACTTATGGTATTTGGGAAAATAATCGAAAGAAAGCATATATAGAAAGAAACGCATATAGACAAATAAGTAGTAAAAATAAAGAAAGATAACTCGTTGACTTTTGGACAAATTAAAAATAACCAATTTTAGCAAGCCGTTTATATGGTTTGTTTTTTAAATGTTATGACAGTTCCTATTTAAAATGATGCACAAACTATTGCCAAACGTACGTTTGCGTGGTATAATCAATTTATCAGGAGGTAATAAAATGAATCAAGATAAAATGCATTTAGTAAACAAAATATTTAATAACGAAACTATAAGAACAATATGGGATAAAGAACAAGAAAAATACTTTATCAGTGTTGTCGATATAGTAGGGGTTGTATCCGAAAGTAAAGATGGAAGAAAGTATTGGAATAAATTAAAGCAACGCCTTAAAGAAGAAGGAAATGAGTCGGTGACAAATTGTCACCAACTGAAATTAAAATCTTCTGATGGTAAATATTACAATACTGATGTTGTCGATATCGAAGGTATGTTTCGCATAATTGAATCAATTCCGAGTAAAAACGCGGAACCTATAAAACAATGGTTAGCCAAACTAGGTAGTGAAAGAATTGATGAAACATTTGATCCTTCAATTGCTGCTCAAAGAGCGATAGATTTATATAGATTTAAAGGTTACGATGAAGAATGGATAGCCAAAAGAATTAAAGGTATTCAGGATAGAAAAAAACTTACGGATGTATGGCAAGATGGTGGAATAAGCGAGACCAAAGAATATGCTATTCTAACGAATGAAATATACAAAGAATGGTCCGGGATGAAAGCCAATGAATATAAAGCATTTAAAGGTCTTAGAAAAGAATCCTTAAGAGATAATATGAGTGATATTGAGGTAGCCCTAGCTGATTTAGGCGAACTTGCTACAAGAGAAATTGCTAAAGAATATAAGCCCTATGGTCTAGAACAAAATAAAATGATTGCTAAAATGGGTGGTAATGTTTCTAGAACTGCAAGAGATAATTTAGAGCAAAAACTTGGCAAATCAGTAATCAGCAATCAAAATAATCTTAGTTATCAATATTTAGATGGAAAACAATTAGAAAATAAACGATAGATATAAAATATAAGACAACATCTTCAGTTAGTAGTATTGAAGAATATTTTGTAAATAATAATGAGTCGTCTTGTGGATTAGGTAGATTATCAAGTTAATTTGATAATCTTTTTATGCATTGACAACTGTATATAATCTGTATATAATTTATATATACAAAAGAGGTGAACTATGGAAATTATAATAAGTAATTCAAATGGTATTCCTATCTATGAACAAATTAAAGAACAAATAAAAGTTAAAATAGTTTCTAGTGAATTAAAGGAAAATGAACTATTACCCTCTATAAGAACTTTAGCTAAAGACCTTCGCTGTAGTGTTATAACAACCAAAAATGCTTATGAAGAATTAGTTAAAGAAGGCTATGTAAAAAATGTTCCATCTAAAGGATTCTATGTTGCTCAAATAAATAAAGACGTTGCTTTAGAAGAGCAATTAAATAAGATAGAAGAATTGATGGATAAGGCAGTTTCTATTGCCAAAATGAATAACATAAAGAAAAAGACCCTAAATGAAATATTAAATATATTATATGAGGAGGATAAATAATGGAAAATATTTTAGAAATTAAAAACCTTTGTAAAAAATATGATAACTTTGAGCTTAAAAATATAACTTTTAATTTGCCTAAAGGGATGATTATGGGTTTTATAGGTGAAAATGGTGCCGGAAAGACTACAACCATAAAAGCAATATTAGATATTATTAAATCTTATGATGGAGAAATTAAAATTTTGGGATTAGATAATCGTAAAGATGAGAGAAAAATAAAAGAAAATATTGGCGTTGTATTAGATGATATGTTCTTTCCTGAAATTCTTACACCTAATGATATAAATAATGCTATGAGAAGTATTTATAAAAATTGGGATACTAAAATGTTTAATGATTACTTAAAAGAATTTTCATTATTACCCAATCAACAAATTAAAAAATTTTCTAAGGGTATGAGAAAAAAACTAGAAATAGCAACCGCATTATCTCATCATCCTAAACTTTTAATATTAGATGAACCTACTTCAGGGCTTGATCCAGTTGCTCGAGCAGAAGTAATTCAAATATTTCAAAGTTTTATTGAAAAAGATGATTGCTCCATTTTACTATCTAGTCATATTACCACCGATTTAGAACACATCGCTGATTATATAACTTTTATCAATAATGGAGAAATCGTTTTATCGAAAACAACTAATGAATTATTAGAACAATATGCCATTGTTAAATGTACTGAAAAAGAATTTAAAAAAATTAATAAAAAAGACTATATCAAATACCTTAAAGCAAAATATGAATATGAAGTTTTAATCGCCAATAAAAAAGATTTTAAATCAAAATATGATATTACAGTAATAGATAAAATAACTTTAGACGACCTTATGGTTTTAATGATTAAGGGGGAAGAATAATGATAGGATTTATGAAAAAAGATTTAGCAATGATTAAAAGCAATTTTAAATTAATTGGGATTTTACTTGTTGTATATGCAGTAATGGGATTGCTTGGAGAAATAGACATATCTTTTATCTTACCATTTATAAGTGTAATGATAATGATTTCATCTTTTAGTTATGATAATTATAATAAATGGGATGCTTATTCTATTTCATTACCTAATGGGAGGAAAAATAGCGTAAAGTCAAAATATTTAACAACGATTTTAATGGTTTTTATTACAGCAATAGTTACTACTATTTTATCTTTTATTATTTCTTATGTTAATACTAAACCTATTGATTATGAACAAATATTAGTATCAATGTTTGGCATAGTATTTGGAACATTATTAGTTTTTACATTTATGTATCCAATTGTTTATAAATTTGGAGTTGAAAAAGCAAGAATTGGTATCTTCTTAATTGTCTTTGGTTTAGTAATTATCGGTGGATTTCTTGCTCAATATATAAATTTATCTTTTCTTGCCAACACTTTATCATTTTTAGAAGATTATATAATAATTATTTTAGTTATAATAATGATTGCTATGGTTTATATATCATACAAAGTATCCGCAAAAATATTTAGTAAAAAAGAATATTAGGAAGAAAAAGCAAATGATATAAAAATTATATGAAAAGTTTTGGTAATATATCATTAAATAATTAACTTTAAAAGAAATTCTTAGTAAAGAATTAAAAGAAGATGCAGTTTCTTATATACTGCTGAAGATGGAAAAAAACCTAGATAAATAATTGCATCATTATAAAAGCTTTAAAAAGGATATTTTTAATAAAAATATAAATTTCTTTTTATACATCAAATATATAAAATAATATTAATTTTAACTATCTATTAACTCACATTTATAATTATCTTTTGAACATTTTATGGACTGTTGAGGACCATCAAACCCTTTTTTCGCACCAAAATATATATAATCCTTATCTATATTATGTATTGAATATAGCATTAAATTAGTATCGAATTTTGATATTAAATCCGTTTTTTTGGTTTCAACACCAGACAAAGTATATTCTGATACAGTGCCACCATAACATCTAATAATGTACAATTTATCTAGATAAAAATAGTTAGAGCTATCCTTCTTATATTCTGTTGGATAACATGAATCTATTTTATCAAGTAATATATAATCATCATCTGAAATTTTATAAAATAATCCATTGAATGCAGCCTCAGAATTTTCAGGAGTAATATCAGTAACAATATATTCTTGAGCAATTCTACTTTCACCGGCAAAAATATATCTTACTGTAGTATCATATTTTGTTAAATCATAATGTTCAAAGTTTGCATATGGGTCCTTTTTTTCACAGCCACATATACAAAATATTAATGATAAAATTATTAGCATTTTCTTCAACTTAATCACCTAAAATGATTATATCATAAATCAAGAAATGATAGGTAAATAATCAAATTTTTAATGTTTCTTTAACATTTGTATATTATCCTTTGAATGACAAAAAAGAAAGGAAGAAAAATTATGACAAGAAAGACTAAAAATATTATATCTATTGTAATTATTTTATTAATATGTATAAGTATTGTTTCAACAGGTTATTTAAAAACAAAGACATCTAATACCAATAATAATTTACCAAATCTGAGTCAAAATGGTAGTCAAACACTAGAAATGCCAAATGGCAATAATCAAGGAGAGCCACCTGAGAAACCTGAAGGCGAAGTGAATGGCGAACTAGGAAATGGTAATTTAAATATTGGTGAGCCTCCGGAAAAACCTGATGGTGATAACAATATGGGCAATCCCCCAGAGATGCCCAATAATAATGGTGGTATGGAACAAATTGGTAAACCTTTAGAGAATAATACCGACAGTAATTATATTTACCTAGTCCTATTTGGTATAGAAAGCTTATCTTTATCTCTTATTACAATTTATCTAATAATGTCCGGATTTAATAAAAAGTCTTTAAAAGAAACTTTTGCTAATACTGATAAAATCCTAATTTATGTTCTAGGAGTAATTCTTTTAACAAGTGGGCTTACTTTTACTGAGAATTCAATTGCTAGTCAAAAAAGTTTAAATAATAAAACTGATATAAATATGGAAGAAGTTGATAAAGAAGATGTTGTACTAGATGAAAGTAATACCTTAACTTCAAGCCATATTGATTTATCTAGCCAAAAAACAGATGTTACCATTACTACAGCCGGAACATACACTTTTAGTGGTAGTTTTTCTAATTCTATTATTGTTGATGCCCAAGATGAAGATGTCGAAATAGTTTTAGATGGTGTAAATATTACCAATGAGAAAACAGCAACTATTATCGGTTTAAACGCTAATAAAATAACAATAACCTTAAATGAAGGAACAACTAATACTTTAACAGATGGTGGTAATTCCAACTACGATGGTTGTATTTATAGTGAAGCGGAATTAGTGTTTGAAGGAAAAGGAAAATTAATTGTCAATGGCAAACAAAACGAAGGTGAAGGTATTGCTACCGAAGCTAAGAATATGACCTTTAATGGTGGAACATATATTGTAACTTCTAATGATGATGGTCTTAATGCCGGAGGTGACGGCGCAACTATAACAATTAATGATGGAACATTTTACATAAATGCATCCGGGGATGGCATTGACTCTAACAAAGATGCTATAATAAATGGAGGAACCATATTTGTAATTGGCAGTGATATTGGTGGAAATGCCGGAATTGATACCGATAAAGGTTATACAATTAATGGCGGTACCATAGTTGCTCTAGGCAGTGATATGCTAGAAACTCCTAAAGCATCCTCTAATCAAAAAGTTATTGCTT
This sequence comes from uncultured Bacilli bacterium, assembly GCA_947624955.1. Classification (GTDB taxonomy): domain Bacteria; phylum Bacillota_I; class Bacilli_A; order RF39; family UBA660; genus CALVJF01. The sequence continues at coordinate 22,793 of CANQMM010000001.1, forward strand.
TTACCCTAGACAATATAGTTACCACAAATACCCCTGTTACATTAATGAAAGATGATGAAGAAATAATTAGCTTTGCCGCACCCAAGAATTTTAAAACAATTATCATAAGTACTCCGAATTTAACCGATGGTGAATATACCCTATACAAAGGAGGAAGCAATTCCGGAACACTTGAAAACGGTATCTATCAAAATAGTAATTATTCTCAAGGCGAAAAAGTATTAATAAATAATGAAGATGTTTTTAAAATAAATGAAATAATTAGTTCATTTGGCAATCAAAGATAAAAGTAAATATTAAAATGGAGGTAGTAAAATGCGCATTTTAGTTATAGAAGATGAAGAAACAATCGCTGACGTTATTGCCACAAAGCTTCGGGCTGAAAAATATGAAGTTGATACGAGTTTTGATGGTGAAGATGGTTTATATAATGCTTTAACTAATATCTATGACTTAATTATTCTTGATATAATGCTACCTAAAATGAATGGTTTAGAAATTCTAAAAAAATTAAAAGAAAATGATATAAATGCTAAAGTTATTATGCTTACGGCCAAATCGGAATTAGAAGATAAGTTAAAAGGTTTTAATACTGGTGCCGATGATTATGTAACTAAACCTTTCCATATCGAAGAATTAGTCGCTCGAGTAAATGTCCAATTAAGAAGTGTAGGTAATCATAAAGATATATTAGAATATAGTGATTTATCATTAAATATTCGTACATCAACTCTAACTTGTACAAGTACAAATGAGTCAATAAATATTCCTTATCGCGAATTTTTATTACTCGAATACTTTATGCATAACAAAGAACAAATTGTCTCCAAAGAACAAATCTATGATAAAGTATGGGGTATTGATACAGATTATGAATCTAATAACTTAGAAGCTTATTTATCTTTTTTAAGAAAGAAAATAAAAATTATCGGCTCCAAAGTAAGTATTAAAGCCGTTCGTAATTTAGGTTATAAAATGGAGGAATAAAGATATGGAAAATTTAAAGAAGAAAACATTTTTTACCATCTTTATTATAATTTCTTTATTTGCTCTTATCTTTGCTATTTTCTTTAATGTCCAAACTTATCGTCGAGAGTATGAGGGAATATTAAATAATTTAACAAGAATGAAAAACTTAACTAATCAAAGACCTGAACCATTCGATAAAGAAATTAAACCATTAAATGAAGATCTGCGTAATAGAAAAGTTATGGATTATGAAGTTTATACATTTATCTTAAATACGGATAATGAGATTGTTGATAAAATAAGTCATAGTGATAAGGCAATTAATGATGAAATTATCACTAAAGTCCAAAATATTATTGCTAACAATAAAAGTAGAGTCAAAATTGGTTGCTTATATTTCCAAAGTTATGCCTACAATTATGAAGAAGGTAACTCTTTAACTATTGTCCACATTTCTAATACGCGAAATATGTTACTTACTAACTTACTCATCTCCTTATTATTAGTCGGTATTGGAGAAGTTATTATTTATATTCTTTCTAAAAAAATAACCGAATGGATTACCCAACCGGTTCTTGAAAGTTTTAATCGAGAAAAAGAATTTGTTGCTAATGCTTCACACGAACTTAAAACCCCACTTGCTGTTATGATGGCCAGTATTGATTGCTTAGATGTCAGTAAGAAAAATGAAAAATGGATTAATAATTTAAAAAGTGAAGCCGATCGAATGAGTAATTTAATAACTAGATTACTTGATTTATCTAAAACTGAATACTTGCCAAAAGAAAATTTTAGTAAAAATGATATTTCTATGATTATTGAGAAAAGAGCATTAACCTTTGAAAGTTTAGCCTACGAAAAAAATATAACTATCGAAACAAATATTACGGAAAAAATAAACTTTCTTTGCCATAAAGAAAGCATCGATGAATTAGTATCTATTTTAATTGATAATGCTATAAATCATAGTAAAGAAAATAGTCAAATTAAGGTTAATTTAACTAGTGATAAGTCGGAAATAAAATTGGAAATAATAAATGAGGGCGATCCAATACCACCTGATGAAAGTGAAAAAATCTTTGAAAGATTTTATCGCAATGATCAAAGTCATAATCGGAAAAGTGGCAGATATGGTTTAGGCTTAGCCATTGCTAAAAACATCGTAGCAGCCCATAATGGTAATATTAAAGCTTATTCCCAAAATGGCTATACTACTTTGGAAGTTAGATTTAAAAGCGATGAACATTAACCCAAAAAGTTAATGTTTTTTAATGTTTCTTTAATATTTACTTAATAAAATGATATTGTATTGAAGGAGGAAGATTATGTTTATATTAAAAAACGCCTGGATTTCCATTAAAAGAAATAAAGGAAGGAATATTTTAATAGGAATAATTATTTTAATTATTGCCTGTGCTTGTACCATAACTTTGGCAATCAAAAATACGGCTAGTCATTTGATAGATTCCTATCAAAGTGCTTATGACAAAGAAGTAACGATAAGTTTTGACCGCACTAATATGATGAAAGACTTTGATCCATCCCAAGCAGAAGGTAGAGAAAATGCTCGAGAAAAATTTGATAATATTGAGAGTTTCACCATTAGTGATGTCGAGTCTTTTGCAGATAGTGATTTTATTGAAAGTTATTATTATACTTATAGCGTCGGTTTAAATGGAAGCAATATTGAAAAAGCTGAAATTGAATCAAATAATGCTATGTCAAATCCCTTTGGTCACGGCAAAGATAACAATATGTCATCCACTGATTTTACTTTAACTGGTTATAGTTCTCTAGATGCTATGAGTGAATTTATCAATGGTACTTATACGATGAATGAAATAACGGATAATGCTTGGGATATTGCCTTTAATGGTAACTATGTATTTATAAATCAAGAACTTGCTGATTACAATGATCTAAACTTAAATGACAAAATCGAACTAATAAGTGAAGATGGTAATACTTATGAATTTACCATAATTGGTATTTTTAAAGAAAATGAAGAAGGAACAGAAGAGTCAATGTCGATGTTTTCCAATTCTGCCAACACTATTTTAACCAATGCTAGCGCTGTTAGTAGCATTACAACAAGTGAAGAAGATATAAAAGCTACAATTAATCCAACTTTTATTATCGATTCATATGATAATGTCGAAAAACTTCAAGAAGAATTTTACGAAAAAGGTTTAGATGAAAATTTTGTTCTTCAAACTAATGAAGAAATAGCTTTAAGCGGCGTATCAAGTATCCAAAATATTAATTCTTTTGCCACAACCTTCTTGAGTTTAACCCTTTTAATCGGTGGCATAGTCTTATTTGTAATTAATATGATAAATATTCGCGAAAGAAAATACGAAATAGGAGTTTTAAGAACCATCGGTATTAGCAAATTTAAACTAACTATGCAATTTGTATTAGAACTTGCTATTGTTTCCGTTGTTGCTCTGATACTAGGTGCCGGAATAGGGGCTTTAAGTTCGAAAGGAGTAAGTAATTCTTTACTAGAAAACGAAATAAATAGCAGTAATGAAAGAACCGAAGAAATAGGCAAAAACTTTGGTGGAGAAAATATGAATGGCGGAATGCCTAATCGTGGAGATCGGGGTGAGATGTCAGGTAAAGGTATGCCAGTTGTTCAAGCATATGATTCTATTGACGCCGTAGTAGATATTCAAGTTTTATTAGAATTGCTTGGCATAGGACTTTCCTTAGTATTAATAAGTTCGATTGCTTCAATGGTTAGCATTCAGAGATTTTCACCACTTACCATATTGAAAGAGAGGTCTTAATAATGGCAGCTAAAAAAGATATTATTTTAAGTATTAAAAATGCTAGTTACAGGTATAGCGATGCTGAAGAAGATGACTATGCTTTAAGAAATGTTAGTTTTGACTTTGAAAGTGGGAAATTATATGCCATAAGAGGACGAAGCGGAACCGGTAAAACAACTTTATTATCTTTAATCAGTGGTCTTGAAAGATGTACTGAAGGTGAAATTATATTTGATGGTAAAAGTCTAAAAGATATGAATTTAGATAAATATCGTAATAGTGATATTGGCATTGTTTTTCAAAGTTATAATCTCTTACCATTTATGACTGCTAGTGAAAACATCATTCTTTCTATGGATGCCAACGGTCTAAAAATTAAGAATAAAAGAGAAAAAGCTATAGAACTTATGGAAAAAGTTGGTTTAAAAGAAACTTATGCTGATCGTAAAGTTTTAAAATTATCCGGTGGTGAGCAACAAAGAGTTGCCATTGCTAGAAGTTTATCTTATAATCCAAAAATGATCCTCGCTGATGAACCAACCGGAAATCTTGATAAGCAGACCGAAACGGAAATATTAGAAATATTTAAAAAACTAGCTCACGAAGAAGATAAATGTGTTATTATTGTAACCCATTCCCAAAATGTTTGTGATACTGTCGATGTAATATATGACTTGAAGAAAGTTAAAGAAAATAAATAAAACTAATTAGCAAATCCGATAAGTGATTTGCTTTTTCTTTGCCAAAGCAAAAACCCAAATAGTAAAAACTAAATTGCCCAAAGCTTGTTAAAACTTTGTTTGTGCGATATAATAAAGTTAGCAAAAAGTAAACAGTAAAAGTTCTATAGCTAACACAAACAGAAGGGGAAATATAAATATGAAAAATGAAATTATATTATTTGAAAATCAAAATGTTAAATTAGAGGTCAATATGCAAGATGAAACAGTATGGCTTTCATTAGAACAAATGGCTAAACTGTTTGACCGAGATAGAACAGTTATAGCAAGGCATATAAATAATGTTTTTAAAGATAATGAATTGGATAGGAATGAGGTATGTGCAAAGTTTGCACATACCACAAAACATGGAGCATTATCCGGTAAAACTCAAGTCAAAGAATTAAATTACTATAATCTTGATATGATTATAAGTGTAGGTTACCGGGTAAAATCTAAAAATGGTATTATTTTTAGAAAATGGGCAACTAATGTCTTAAAAGATTATATGGTTAAAGGTTATGCTGTTAATCAAAAACGATTAGAATATCTAGAGAAAACAATTAAATTAATCGATATTGCCGGTCGAATAGATGACGAATTACAAGGAACCGAAATCAAAGAAATAATAAAAGTCATAAATAATTATTCCCATGCTCTAAACTTATTAGATGATTATGATCATAAAAAAATAATAAAGCCCAAAGGAATTAAAAATAATAAAAAAATCACTTATGAAGATTGTAAGAATATAATTAGTAACCTTAAATTTAGTAATGATAGTGAATTGTTTGCACTTGAAAGAAATGAAGGTTTAAAAGAAATTATTGGTTCAATATATCAAACTTTTGATGGTAAAGATTTATATCCTACTATTGAAGAAAAAGCCGCTAATTTCTTATATTTAATAACTAAAAACCATACATTTATTGATGGCAATAAAAGAATAGCTGCCACATTATTTATCTATTTCTTAGAGTTTTATAATATTCTATATAACGAGAAAGGACAAGTAATTGATAACAATACTTTAGTCGCCATTACAATACTAATAGCTCAATCTAATCCCAAAGAAAAAAATATACTCATAGACTTAGTAATGAACTTTTTAGTTTCAAAATAAATTTGATAAATAAATGGATTTGAAACCGGTGGAAATATTAATAAATTTTGGTTGCATACCAAATGATAATTACTTATAATATTTGTTATATATTTTGGAGGGAATGATTTTTATGAAGGCAGAATTAGCTCATAACGTAGTAGCTTTAGCGCATATCTTTGGTTTAAAAATTACTAATTGGGTAGAGATTAATAATAGTATTAATTTTTATCACAACGATGTATTTGTAGGGAGTATCTCTTTAGAAAAGAGCGAATATACCGATGAATTTAATTTTACTATAGGCCATGCGTTCACTCTTTACCCATCAATCGGCCAAATAAAAGGAGTATATGAACCAGTTCGTGATGCCTTTTTCTATTCTTTTGCCAGAGTTAATTACAACCAAACCGATTATAATAATACACATGGATTTGCTAGTAATTTATTGGCAAATGACAAAAAGATAGGCATATATAGAGATAATTCGCATAGTAGAATATCTTCAGAAGTTAAAATGACTAATACTAGTATCGAAATAAGAAGAAGAACTACCGAAGGTATATGGGATATTTTCGAATGTGCTTTGAATAATCTTCAAGAGATGGAGACAGCAAGTCGTATTAAGCCTATAACCATAGAATTCAATTACATTAAAAGCGGTAAAGGTAAAGTTTTTAGTGAAGCTAAAATGTATATAGAAGAAGAAATAGAAAGTAAATCTTTTACGATTACTTTTAAATTCTTAAAAGAAAAATATACTACAAAAGTAAATTATAATGGAATTACTAGCATAGGAAAGTTACAAAGTTTATATTTTGCTACGTTAATTGAAGAAATAAAAAGCAAGTGCCCAGATTTTGCCGCCTTAATTGATAAAGTAAAAGAAGAATTAAGCTTTCCTTACTTTGGCGATAAAAGCATAAGCCTTTATGATAACATCGCTAATATGTGTTTAGATGATCCCGCATTCGCACTTTCTTTAGCTAGTCCTGCTGCTCCAACCCCGGGAAATACAGCTAGGTTTGTTTTGAAATTTTAAAAATATATTAATAATGGACAAATTCTTTTATTTAAAAGATTTGTTTTTTATTGTAAATTAAAATAGTATATTGCCAAACAAATGTTCTTGATATATAATATTTTTATCAAAGGATTTACTATGCCAAAAAAGAAAGAGAGGATTTTTATAATGAATTTAAATACTTTAAAAGATTTAATTTTATATCAAAGTCAGAATACAAATCAAACAATTGAAGTTTTATATGAGAATGAAGATTTTTGGCTAACTCAAAAAACAATGGCAGAGTTATTTAAGGTTAAAGTTAATACAATTAATTATCATTTAAAAGAAATATTTTCCAATAATGAATTAAATGAAAATTCAGTTATTCGAAAAATTCGAATAACTGCCACTGATGGTAAAGATTACAATACAAACTCTTATAGTTTAGATGCCATTATTGCAGTTGGCTATCGTGTTAATTCAAAGGAAGCAACTGAGTTTAGAATATGGGCAACTAATACCTTAAAGGAATATATCAAAAAAGGATTTGTGTTAAATACCGAATTATTAAAAAATGGTCCAAAATTTGGTAAAGATTACTTTGATGAATTGCTAGTTAAAATCAAAGAAATTAGAGCAAGCGAAAGAAGATTTTATCAAAAAATCACCGACATTTATAAAGAATGTAGTTATGATTATGATAAAAATAGTGAAATTACAAAAGAGTTTTACAAAAATGTGCAAAATAAACTCCACTTTGCTATCACAGGAATGACTGCACCAGAAATCATATACAATAGAGTCGATTCCAAAAAAGATTATATGGGACTTCAAACTTGGAAAAATGCTCCTGATGGGAAAGTACTTGAAACGGATGTTGTAGTTGCTAAAAATTATTTGCAAGAAGAAGAAATAAAAGAATTAAATAATTTAGTTTCTATGTATTTAGATTTTGCTGAACGCCAAGTAAAATTAGGTCATATTATTTCTATGAAAGAATGGAAAGATAAATTAGAATTATTTTTAAAGTTAAATGAATATAACATTTTACAAGATAATGATAAAATAACAAGAGAAATAGCTGATAAATTAGCACTTGATGAATATGAAAAATATAGAGTTGTACAGGATCAAAAATATATATCTGATTTTGATGAACTTTTAATTGAAACCCAAAACATCGAATCATCAGAATAATCCACAATAAAAGCAATAGATTAACTCTACTGCTTTTTAATAACTTTACTTTCTATATAAACGATTAATTTATATAAGATAAACGAAATAATAACTAATAATAAAACTCCACTTATTACTAAATCCAAATTAAATATTTGTGTTCCGTAAATAATTAAATATCCAATACCTTTCCGGCTTACAAGAAATTCCCCCATCACAACACCGATTAGGGACATTGATATGTTCAATTTAACTGCACTCATAATTGTTGGTAGACTACCAGGTAGTATTAAATACTTAAGTATTTGTATTTTATTTGCTTTAAAACTCTTCAAAAGTTTTAATTTAACTTTATCAATATTATAAAAACCATTTAGAATAGTTACAATGCTTACTATTAAATTAATTAGTAAAGCCATTACGATAATTGTCCTTATATTAGCTCCAAACCAGATAATTAACATTGGACCTAACGCTACTTTAGGTAAAGAATTTAACATCGTTAAGAAAGGTTCTAATACTTTATTGAGTAGTGGAAAAGAATACAATATTAGAGCAATAACTAAACCTAAAACTAAACCTAAACCAAAAGAAATAAATAACTCTATTAAAGTAGTATTTATATGGGATAATAAATCACCATTTTTTATTAATAATTTTAAAGTCTTAATACACGAACTAGGACTAGAAAAAATAAATGAATTAATAATCTGCTTTCTACTTAATAATTCCCAAACTCCTAAAAATAAACCAATAATCAATAATTGAATCAGAAAAATAATAATTTTTTGCCTTTTTAATTTTTTAATAAAATTTCTTTGTTCATTAGATAAAGACATCTAAATCCTGCCATATCTTATCATAATATATTGCAAATTCTTTACTTTTCCGATTATTAATAGGAGTTGACTTGTTACTAAGTTTAATTTCATATTCATTCTTTACTACGGCTGGTCTTTTAGAAAATACAATTATTCTATCCGCTAAACTGACGGCTTCCGCTAAATCATGGGTAACCATAATCGCCGTTTTACCTTCTTTTTTGATGATTTTATAAACATCATCACTAACTGCTAAACGTGTTTGATAATCTAAAGCGGAAAAAGCTTCATCAAGTAAGATAATATCCGGTTCAAGTACCAAAGTTCTAATTAAAGCACATCTCTGACGCATTCCTCCTGATAGACAAGATGGATACTTATCCTTAAACTCTAATAAATCATAATTGCTTAATAATTCTAAAGCATAATCCTCTTTCTCTTTATTAAGTAACCCTTTAATCTTTAAACCTAATAGAACATTATCCCAAACCGTTAACCAAGGTAGTAAGGCATCCTCTTGCAGCATATAACCAATAGTTTTACCTTCTTTAATTTCAATCGACCCTTTGGTTTCCTTCTCCAATCCCGCTAAGATATTTAAAAGTGTACTTTTACCACATCCACTACTACCAACTATAGCGATGAATTCTCCTTCATTAACTTTTAATGAAACATCTTTAATAGCCACTACTTCTCCTAATTTCGTATGATAATTCTTTCCTAAATTTTTAATTGTTAATATCTCATTCATAATCAATATTTAAAACTAATTCATTATAAGGAACATATTCATTTATTAAATCTGCTTTTAACATAATGTCTTGAAGATTATTGAATGCTGTTTCCGTAATAGTAGTATCCGTAAACCAACTATCAGCATCCTTATATCTTTTGATAATCGTTGCTATTTCATTGACACTAGAATCAGGGAATTGTGGTGCAATTACTTTAGCTACATCTTCTTCACTATTATTCATTGTAAATTCAATTCCTTTATTTAAAGCTTTTACAAATCTTTTAATTAAATCTTCATTATTTTCTAGATAACTTTTTCTAGCATTAAATGCGGTATAAGGTACTTCTCCGGATAATTTACCAATACTTGCTACGACATAACCGAGTCCTTGACTTTCCAACTTCGTTGCATTTGGTTCAAATAGATTGACAAAGTCGCCCATACCGGCAATAAAACTACCGGATAATGAAGCAAACTCTACACTTGTATTGATATCTATTTTCTTTTCGTCAATATCATTATTTTTTAAAGCATTTTGAAAATTTAAGATTGGCATTCCACCAACTCTACCAGCTAGTACTTCTTTACCATATAGATCTTCTAGTTTAAAATCATCGATTTTTTCTCTAGAAACGATAAATTGCCCATCTCTTTTAGTTAAACCGGCAAATGATACAATATAATCTTTTTCTCCACCATTATATACGTAGATGGAACTTTCCGGTCCGGCAAAGCCAATTTGGGCATCTCCTGATAATACAGCGGCACTTACTTTATCAGCTCCACTAGTTAATACTAAATCGATTTCTATTCCTTCATCTTCAAAATAACCGTTTTCGATTGCGGCATACCATGGCGCATAAAAAATGCTATGCGTAACTTCCGCTACCGTAACCTTTTCTAAATTTTGCGCTTCATCCTTCTTTAAGATGACAAAACAAATACCCACAATAATTAATAAAAATACCATAATTAATAAACTTGTTTTTTTCATAAAATCCTCCTTCTTATCTCTTTATTATATGAGTAAAAAAATTAAAAAGTTACCATTTACAATACCGCAATTATTTGTTATAATTTTGAATATAATAGAGGAGTGGTAAGATGGCAAATACATCTACATTAAGAAATGATCAAAGAAAACTTCTAGAACGTTTATATAATCTTAAAAGTGACGATAGTGATGTTATAAGTAATATCCGGCAAAGCATTAGTGCCAATGAAGAAACAGGTCAAAGAATTCAAACCGAAAAAGAAGACTGTGAAAATCAAAAATCATCTAAAACCGATAGAAAAGTTCAAATTGAAAATCAATATCAAAAGTTTTTAGATGATTTAAAAGGCATCTCTAAAGATAGTTACACTGTTCTTTTAGAAGAAGCTGAAGAAAGTTTTGACCCTGAGGCAATGCTTGAAAGAATCAAAGAAAGAATTCCTAAACGTTTAGAAGAAATAGAAACCTTAATCACTAGTTTAGAAGAGAAAATTGCTGCTAGTGAAAATGCTTTAAGTGAAAATAGCTTAACAGCTCAAGAATTAGAAGAAAAACTTGCTGATGCTGAACGCGTACGCGCTGACTTAGCAAAACTAATTGACGAATCATTACACGGTAATGGTAGTATAACTCGTGATTCTGTCGAAGAAATTCTTGCTAAATTAGGATTTAAAGAAGAAGAAATTATTGAGTTAGGTAAAATGATTCTTTTCCCACAAGGAACATTAGAATCTTTTGATGCCGAATATCAAGAAAGAAAAACTGAAGGTCACACAGTTCCCGAAATTTTAGGAGCTAGACCAGAAGAACCTACGGCTGAACCAACACCTGAATCTGAACCAATTAAAGTAGTTGGTAGTGAACCAACCGGAGCTGCAGAACCCAATACCACTCCCAGTGAAGATGCTTCTGTAGAGAAAGTTACTGAAACTCCAGAAACTGCGCCTGAAGCAGCCGACTATTCTGAATTTTATGAACAAACTGGTATTCAACCCGGCTTCTTATCTGAACAAGCCGTAGCTGAATTATCAGCCGTTAATAAACCACAACTAATTAAAGAAAATTATGCTACGTTAACTAGTTTAGAAATCTCTGATACGAATATTAAAACCTACTATAGTGCATTAATCGATCCGGATTTAAATGGCAAAATTAAATTATTCCAAGAACTAGGTAAAACTTCAATCGATATGAATTTAAATTTCCCAACTTTACTAGTATATAGTTTAGCTGACTTAGAAGAATTAAAAACTTTATGTGAAGAATCTGATTTAAGTCTAGGTAATATTCCTTTAAATGTTTTAGGTAATGGCTTAACAGATTTCTTTGAAAACCTTGCTACACTATCTGGCAGTCATACAGAATTAGATGGTAGTGAAGTAACTAAAAGAGCAGCTCTTTTAGCGACTGCTAGTTCACAATTTAAAAATAACTTAAATATGCTTAATAAATATGCTTATAGCTTGACTAAGAAAAATGGTAAAACAGCATTACAACCACTCGCTCAAGATAGTACAGAACTAGCCACCGGCTTAGATGCCGTTATCGAAACCGGAGAAGATCGGATATTTGATAATGAACCGGATAAATTAGCAATTAACTTAATGGATTTAGCAAACCGTATTGCTTATTGTCATAAAAATGCTATTCCACTTTATAATGAAAGTGGTGCTCCTCATCACTTTATCTTCGATGAAGCAGAATTCGCTAAAGTCTTTGAACCATTAGATCCTGAGACGATTAAAGAAATTCCAACTGCTGAAGAAGCCCGAGGAAGTCTTCAAGAAACAACTAATAATTCTTCTCTAATAGACCTATTAGATAAAATGGATTTAACAACTTTATATGAAACGGGTCGCAATATTACTGATGAAGAAGTATATTTTGGTCTTCAATCATATTTAGGACAACTTGCTGAGTATGAAAATGAAACTCACCGCGCTTACATTATCGATGGTGTTACCTTATCTAAAGAAAGAACGGAAAGAAACCTCGTTCAATTAATCAAGAATCCTACTGATGGTAAAGCTGAAGAAATTTTAGTGGTTGCTCTATTGTATGGTGCTTTAAAGTCTAAAGAAGATATGGTCAAGGTGGCAAACGCTATGGGTTTTAGTGAACCAAGTGTTGAAGGGAGTGTTAGATTATGATGTTCTTATCTGAATTAGGATTTGATAATTTACAAATTAAAGCGATTGAAAAAAATATTCCCAAACTAATAAAAGAGCAAATAAAAAATTCTCAAGAATTAGTTAAGATGAATATTTCCTTCCTTAAAGACTTGGGTGTTAAAAATTATCGGGAAGCTTTTAAATCTTATTATGATATGTTTTTAATGGATAATAGTTCATTTACTGCTATCTTTGCGAAATATGATCGTGATGATTTAATTGAAAAACTTGAAAAGAATATTGCTATAATTGAACATCTATAAAAAGGAGTAATTAATTTTATTCCTTTTTTAAGACTTTCAATTCAAACAAACGTATGCTATAATAAAAATGTAATAAACAATAAAAATAATATTCAAATAAAGTTTTATTTGGTATAATTTTTATGACAAGGTGGTAAAAATGAACTATTTAGATGGATTAAATGAACAACAATTAAAAGCTGTAAATCATATTGATGGGCCGTGTCTAGTCCTTGCCGGAGCCGGTAGTGGTAAAACGCGTGTTCTGACTACTCGTATCGCTAATCTTATTGACAATGGGATTTACGGTAGTCATATCTTAGCCATAACTTTTACTAATAAAGCCGCTAAAGAAATGAAAGAACGTTTAAACAAACTTATCCCCGATAACAATGTTTTTGTGGGAACTTTTCACGCTCTAGGTGTTCGTATTATAAGAGAAAATTATAATTTATTAGAATTAGATAAGAACTTTACCATTCTCGATAGTGAAGATGTTTTAAGTGTAATTAAAAAAATTCTCAAAGAATTAGGTTATGATCCCAAACTAAATTCCCCAAGTTATATTCGTAATCGCATCAGTTTTATCAAAAATGAAATGCTTAGCGCCGGGGAAATTGCCAAATTTTTTAACACTCCTGCTGAAAAAGTTGCGGAGAAAGTTTATTATGAATATCAATCCGTCTTAGCTCGGAATAATTCTGTCGACTTTGATGATTTACTCGTTTTACCAGTTGAGTTATTTGCAAGTCATCCCGAAATCTTAGAAAAATATCAAGAACGTTATCGCTACATCCTTATCGATGAATACCAAGATACTAACGAGGTTCAATATAAATTTAGTAAATTACTCGCTAAAAAGTATCGTAATATTTTCGTCGTTGGTGACCCTGATCAATCTATCTATATGTTTCGGGGGGCGAACTTCCGGAATATCCTAAACTTTGAAAGTGATTATCCCAGTTCCGAGATTATTCCCTTAGAAGAAAATTATCGTAGTACTAACTACATTTTAAAAGCTGCTAACTCCGTCATCAAAAATAATAAAGAACGGAAAGAGAAGAATTTGTTCTCCGCCAAAGGCGACGGCGTCAAAACCAAATATATCCGCGCTTACGATGGGAAACACGAAATAACTCTCGTTATTGAAGAAATTAAAAAATTACTTAATGAAGGTTTTAGCAAAAAAGATATTGGAGTTTTGTACCGGACCAATGCTCAATCCCGCTTACTCGAAGAAATGTTTATTAAAGCCAATCTCCCTTATAAAGTAGTGGGTAGTTATTATTTCTATAATCGTAAAGAGGTCAAAGATTTACTAGCTTATTTACGCCTTATCCAAAATCATCACGACGATATTAGTTTAAGAAGAGTCATAAATGTCCCTAAAAGAGGTATTGGCGCTTCAACTTTAACCAAACTAGAAACTATTGCTAAAGAGAATAATACCTCGATGTATGATGCGATTAGCGGCGGTAAAGAGCAAACTTTTAAAGACTTAATCGCCGAGATTACCCAAGAAAGTGAAAACATCTCTTTAACGGAGTTAATCGATTTAATTCTAGATAAGACCGGGATGCAAGCCGAGTTAGAAAACGAAAAGAGTTTAGAAAACGATCTACGTTTAGAATATTTGCAAGAATTTAAAAGCATCACGGCTTCCTTTGAAGAACGTACCGGTAGTGTTAATTTAGCCGATTTTTTAGAAGAGGTCAGTTTAATTGCGGATATCTCTGACCATCAAGAAAGTGAAGATGTCATAACTTTGATGACTCTCCATAGTGCCAAAGGCCTTGAGTTTGAAGCTGTATTCATCGTCGGTATGGAAGATGGCATCTTCCCCCACGCCAATGCCTTTTTAGAAGAAGGGGGCTTAGAAGAAGAGAGACGCTTGTGTTATGTTGGTATTACTAGAGCTAAACAAAGATTGTATATTAGTAATGCGAAAAGAAGAATTCTCTATGGTAAAGAAACGATGAATCCTCCAAGTCGCTTTATCGATGAAATCGACTCTAACTTACTCGATGTCCAAAATGAATTAATGCAAGAACAACCCAAAGTCGATAAAGAAGCCATCTATACCAATACTGATGCTGAATACCAAAATGGTGATGTTGTAATGCACACTATCTATGGCCGCGGCGTTGTCATTGATATGCAAAATGATTTAGTAACTATTGCTTTTGCCAAAAATTTTGGTATTCGCAAAGTAATGAAAAGTTATAAAGGTCTAAGAAAAATTTCATAATATAAAAGAAAGGAATAATTTATATGGAACCAAAAGAAAGAATTGCTTATCTAGTTGCTACTTTAAATGAAGCTAATAAATCCTACTACATCTTAGATAATCCTACATTAACTGATAACGAGTATGACTCTCTATTGGACGAACTATTTAAGTTAGAGGCCCAATATCCGGAATATAAACTACCGGAGTCCCCAACCGAAAATGTTGGTACCAAAGTAATTTCCGAATTTCAAAAAATTACGCATACTACCCCGATGTTTTCTTTAGCCGATGTTTTTAATGAAGATGAAGTAAAAGATTTTCTTCGTAAAGTCGAAGAAAAAGTTCCTAATGCCGAATATGAATGCGAACTAAAGATGGATGGTTTAGGAGTCAATTTAATTTATGAAAAAGGTATTTTAAAAAGCGCAGCCACGAGAGGTGATGGTGTTATCGGTGAAGATATCACCCATAATGTTAAAACGATTAAATATTTACCCCTTAAATTAACTAAACCTGTCGACTTGGAAGTCCGGGGCGAAATCTACATGCGCAAACAAGTATTTAATGAATTGAATGAAGAACGTCTGCAAAATGGTGAACAATTATTTCAAAATCCACGGAACGCTGCTGCCGGTTCGGCTCGTCAACTAGATAGCAGCATTGCTAAAAAAAGAAAATTAGATATCTTACTCTACCACGTACCTAATGACGAACATCAAACCCAAAGTGCGACTTTAGCTTACCTTAAAGAACTTGGATTACCTATTAATGAACATAGTAAAAAAGTAAGCGATGAAAAAGGCGTTTTAGATTTCATCGATTATTGGACATCTCATCGCGATGACTTACCTTACGAAATCGATGGTATCGTTATCAAAGTCAATAATAAAGATTATCACGACACTTTAGGGTATACTGCGAAGTATCCTCGGTGGGCCGTTGCTTACAAATTCCCTGCTTTAGAGGTCGTTACGCAATTGACCGATATTATCTTTACCGTAGGAAGGACCGGGCAAATAACCCCCAATGCCGTTTTAGAACCTGTAAAAGTTGCCGGTAGTACGATTAGAAGAGCAACCCTCCATAATGAAGAGTATATTAAAGCTAAAGATTTACGCGTTAAAGATTATGTTGTTATCCGAAAAGCCGGAGATGTCATTCCCGAAGTTGTACGTCCTGTTTTAGAAAGACGAACCGGTAATGAACAACCTCTCAAAATGATTGATCAATGTCCAATCTGTCATCACGAATTAGTAAAATCTTCTTCCAATATCGATTCCTTTTGTCCGAATCCACAGTGCCCTGCTAGAAATATTGAAGGATTAATCCACTTTATTTCCCGGCCGGCGATGAATATCGATGGGTTAGGGGAAAGAACTATCGAAGATTTCTACAATATGGGACTTATCAAAAATATTATTGATATTTATCATTTAAAAGAACATAAAGAAGAATTAATTGAGCTCGAAGGCTTTGGCACTAAAAGTATCGAGAATTTATTGATATCGATTGAAGATAGTAAAAATAACTCTTTAGAAAGATTACTCTTTGGTTTAGGCATCCCCAATGTCGGTGCTAAAACCGCCAAAATACTTGCTCAAAAATACGAAACTCTTTCTAATTTAATGAATGCTAATGTTGAAGAACTAACCAATATTAAAGATATCGGTGATGTCATCGCTACCAATGTTAATGACTACTTTGCTAATCCTACTAACCGGATTTTAATAAATGATTTACAAGATATCGGTATCAATATGACTTATCACGGGGAGAAATTAAAATATCATCCCGAAATATCTAATCGAAAATTCGTCCTAACGGGAACTATCTCCTTTATGGCTCGTGATGAAATTAAGGCCTTCCTTGAAAGTTATCAAGGCATTACTGTCGATTCTGTAAGTAGTAAAACGGATGTAGTCATCGTCGGTGAAGCTCCTGGTAGTAAATACGATAAAGCTGTAGCTTTAGGTATCGAAATATGGAACGAAGAAAAATTAAAAGAGATAATGAATATATAACACCGAAAGGTGTTTTTACTTTAACTTAAGACTCGCAATATCTTCTTGATTAAATAGTTTAAAATATTGTTTTAAAAATAATACTTTATCAGTTTCTTCATCCCCAATACCTAAATTATAAAAGATATCGGCAAAACGCATCGCTAATCTATAGTCGCTACTGACATATCTTTTTAAAAAAGCATTGTATAAATTAAAATCTTTTAAAGCATCCTCAATTTTTATTTTCCCGTCATTAATCTCTTGATAGAACGAATATCGGCGGCGTCGATAATGTTTAAATAATCTATCGATATAATTCATATCTACCAAATCATTAGCAACCGCATAGAAAATTCTTGCAATCATCCCATAATTATTTTGCCAAATACGTATATCAAGAGATCCTTTAAAACATCTTACCTCCACATTATTCCCGGGAGTAGTAATTAAAGGTAATTCTCTTGGAGCACCATCATAACAAGCATTGTTTAGAGTTCGCTGATCTGTAAATTTATCAATATTAAAACTGCGAAAATTAAAGTCCGGACGGTAATAACAATCATAATGAATAAATGCTAAATAAGCTTTACAAAAATCGCTAGCGGATGCTTGTCCCTTAGCTAAAACACTTATAAATGAATCGACATCTTGGGGGTTCATCACCCGAGTGAGACTTTTCTTTCCTCGCCCATAGCAATAGTTAAACTGCGCTAAAACCGCATCACTACCTAGACCGAAGCGATAGATAATCGGTTCAAAAACACATAATATTTTTATTAGATTGCTTAATTTCTCTAACGTATCAATCATCGCCGAATTATAATGGATATGGCCGGCAGCTCTTTTATTAGTTACTGCGCCGTTACTTTTTAAAGTCTTTAAAAGTACATCGAGTTTATCCCAATCTTCCTTACAATCGGATAGAATTCTCGTTACTATTTCGCCATCGACCGTGTTATCATCTTGCATAACCCCAAACTTTTCATCCCAAATATCCCAATTAAGGGCTTCCACTAAACTTTCGGCTTTATATCTATCAATTTTATTGTATTCTACTTCGCAACCAAATAGATAATTTTTAGGCAAATTAAGAGAATCCCTTTTAATAAAAGGAAAAGATTTAATATATGTCATATAATCTTGTAAGCTTTTCCTACTTAAAGTACCTATCCAATTCATCAATTTCCCTCTTTTTCTTGACTCGTATTATATAATTATATTATCTTCTTTGTCAAACATCATAAAATGTGCAAAAGTTTGTCTTGTTGCGAATAGATAATAAATGTAGTATAATTAACTTACTCAAGAAAGAGGGGAAAGAATGGAAAAACTCAAAAAAATCTATCGGGAAAACCGGGTACTAGTTATCCTTTTAAGTGTTGTTATCATTTGCTTTGTTATTATTTTAATTGCTTTATTTAAATATTTTTACATTGGTGATAACAATATGCGGGGCGACCGTTTAGATGATGCTGCCAACGTTCCTATTAAAGAAGAACGTTTAACTGATTTAACTATGGAACTAAAAGAAAACGTCGAGGTTATATCGAGTGCCGAAATTTCACCTTCCGGAAATACTTTTTACTTTACTCTCTATTTTCAACCCGAAGTTACTTTAGAAGAAGCCAAAACCCTAGCTTCCAAAACTTTAGATGAATTCAGTACCGAAGAAAAAGCCGTTTATGATTTCCAATTCGCCCTTCGTCAAGAAGCTACAGAAAATAGTGATGGCTTTAAAATCGATGGTGCTCGAAATGCCGAAGGCGCCGGAACGATAGTGTGGGGAAACCCTATCGCCGTTAAAAAAGACGCTAATGAAAGTGAATAGGAATTTATATGAAAAATAAAAAAAGAAATAGCATTCTCGCAATTTGTACATTAATCGTGATTGCCGTTATTGGCACCGTTATATATACCATTGTCAATAACGAATCACGTTTGACGACAAGCGAAAAAAAGTGGATAACCAACAACACTAGTACTGTTCAAAGTTTGAGTGTTCCCAATGATTTAGCTGTCTTTGGTAACAATGGTCAAGGGGTTTTCTACGATTTTATCAATGATATCAAAAAAGAATATAATCTAACAATCAATCCGGTAACTTACTCTTTAGGTAATGAACCAAGTACGAAAGGTTTTAAAATCAAAACTGATAAAGACGAAAAAGATTTAGTTTTCTATGAAGACCACTATGTATTACTTGCTAAAAGTTTTACCAATATTCCTAATATTCAAGATTTAGAAAATCAATCTATCGGTATTCTAACCAATGAAGCAACCCGTCTTAAAGATTATTTCCCCTTCAATATTAACTTTACTAATTACGAAACCATCGATGAGTTATTTACAGAGTTTAATAATAATGCGGAAATAACCTACCTCATCTTACCTTATCAACAATATCTCGTAAATATCTTAGATTCTAACTACGAGATAGTTTATCACTTTAGCGATTTAAAAGATTACTTTGTCTATGAACCGGCTGCTAATGATGAATTTAGCAATATCGTTAGTAAATACTTTTTAGATTGGGAAGACAAATTAAAAAAATCTCTAGCTACTAATACTTTGAATGCTTTTGTTACTAGTTTGCATATTTCTCAACAAGAATTATCTGAAATGCAATCGCAAGTTTATGAATATGGTTTTATCAACACTAGCCCCTATGAAATAATTATGGGTGGTAACTACGGTGGTATTATCAGTGAATACCTTCGAGAATTTAGTGATATGAGTAATATTGAATTTAATTTCCATAAATATAATTCCGTAGAAGACTTTAATAAAGCCATTCAAAAAGGGGATATAAATATCTATTTCGATTATTATAATTTTAGTAATGATTATCAAAGTGTCAAAACCACTATGAATATAAATCTCAATATCGTTGCCCCTTATACTACTGATTTAAATGTTAAATCTTTAAAATCCTTAAAAGATACCACGATTTATGTTCTCGATGGTTCTAAGATTAAATCCTATTTAGAAACTATCCCGGATATTAATTTAAAAGTATATAATAGTGAAAAAGAATTAAAGAAATTAGCTAGAAAAGGGGAAACCCTCGCCCTTGATGCTGAAAGCTATGCTTACTACCATACCGAATTTTTAAATGATTATACCGTTCGTTATCAAGAAGAAACTAATATTAATTACGATTTTAAATTAAATACTAATGATGTTTTAGTTAAATTATTTCAAAAATATATTAGTACTTTAGACGCCGAGCAAATCGTTATTACGGGTTTACATAATCACGCTACTACAATGGATAAAGGTTCAACTCTCGGTACCATAGCTAAATATACTTTATTAACTTTTGCGGCTCTTGCCATCTTAGTTATCATTATGTATCGTTCAAGTAAAAAAATAAAGATAGCTACCCGTATCAAAAAAGAAGACAAGATGAAATATATCGATCAATTAACTTCTTTAAAAAATCGTAACTACTTAACGGAAAATATCAGTCATTGGAATAAAAATACCATCTATCCGCAAGCTGCAATCATCGTCGATTTAAATAACTTACAAGAAATTAATGATACTCTAGGTTATGAACACGGTGATGCTCAAATTAAAGCAGCTGCTAATATCTTGATTAAAACCCAACTAGATAATTCCGATATTATTCGAACTGATGGTAATGAATTCCTTATCTATCTAGTCGGCTATTCAACTAAACAAATCATCAGTTATATCAAGAAACTAAGTAAAGAATTTAAAAACTTACCTTATGAACATAGCGCAGCCATTGGTTATAGTATGATTACGGATAATATTAAAACTTTAGAAGATGCGATGAATGAAGCCGTTGAAGATATGCGTACTAAAAAAGAAGAAGTAATCGAGGAATAATATGAAAATATTAAAAGATTATTGGAAAAATTTTTGGAACGTCTTTCGCGAACCGGATATGAAAGTCCTTCCCGGACAGTTAGCTTACTTTTTCTTCTTATCAGTTGTCCC
This sequence comes from uncultured Bacilli bacterium, assembly GCA_947624955.1. Lineage (GTDB taxonomy): Bacteria > Bacillota_I > Bacilli_A > RF39 > UBA660 > CALVJF01. The sequence continues at coordinate 43,705 of CANQMM010000001.1, forward strand.
AATTATTACTTTAATTAGTTATGGTGCGGCTTATCTTCACTTATCGATTGATTTTATCTCCAATTTCTTAATTAAAGCTTTCGGTAGCGATATTGCTAACTTAATTGTGCCAATGGTTAGCAATACTCGATTTGCTTCCGGTTATATAATTACGATTATCATTGGTTATATCATCGCGAGCAATGGTGCTGCTTCGATTATTCAAGTATCGAATCGTATCTACGGTATCCAAGATAGAGGATTCTTGCATCGCCGGATCAAAGCGCTCATTATGACTTTGTTTATCGTTATCTTATTTATCTTTATGTTAGCAATTCCCTTATTTGGTAATCGCATTATCGATTTGATTGAATATGTTAATTTAAATGCCAAAATCACCGGCCAACTGACAATGATTATCCGGGTATTACGTGGACCGGTATCTTGGTTTATCATCTTCTTATTTATTAAGATTATTTACACGATGGCCCCTGATCGACGTTTACCAAGTTCTAATGTTAATTATGGCGCTTTATTTACATCTATTACTTGGATAATCTTTACCGCTGTTTACTCATATTATATTAATAACTATGCCAATTACAGTATGTTTTATGGTAGTTTAGCCAATATCGTTATCTTAATGTTATGGGTATATCTCCTTGCTTACATCTTCGTTATCGGTATGGGTCTTAACTATCATAAAGAAGAAGTTATATTGGAAAAAACTGGTGCTATAACTAAAGTGAAATAGCCAATACTAAATATAGATACGCAAGTATCTATTTGATATCAGAATAGTATTTTATGTACTAGTGATATTAAACGGACTTAGTGATTAAATACTAAGTCTTTTTAATTTTCAAATGCTTGGGAATTTGCTATAATTTATAAGAGGTGACTATTTTGATATTAGATGGGAAAAAAGTTGCACAAACCAAACTAGAATTATTAAAACAAGAAATTGCTAATCTAAAAGACCAACTAGGTTTGGCCGTCATTGAAGTCGGTGATAATCCTGCTAGTCATATCTATATTCGGCAAAAATATCAGGTAGCCACAGAATTAGGTTATAATTTTTGGCATTATTCTTATCCACAAGATATTAAAGAAGAAGATATTATTGTGAAAATCAAAGAGTTAAATAATGATGATCACGTTCACGGCATTATAGTGGAAACACCTTTACCTAGTCATCTTAATTTTTCACATATTCAAAATGCTATCAGTCCTTCTAAAGATGTCGATGGTCTAAGTACTATCAATAGCGGTTTATTAATGCATCAAGAGCGTTGCTTAGTACCTTGTACCGCCCAAGGGATTATCGATTTACTAGATGCTTATGCCATAAATTTAAGTGGAGTAGACATTACTATTATTGGTCGTAGTCATCTAGTAGGCCGTCCCCTATCCAACTTGCTTATCAACCGCAATGCCACCGTTACCTTATGTCACTCTCACACTAAAGACATCTCTAAATTTACGAAAAATGCCGATATTGTTATTGTGGCTGTCGGTCATAAACATTTCTTAACGGCTGATATGGTTAAAGATGATGCGATAGTTATCGATGTTGGTATCAACCGGGAAAATCATCAAATATATGGCGATGCCGATTACCAAAACTTAATTAATAAATGTCGCTATATCACTCCGGTTCCCGGAGGTGTCGGCCCAATGACTGTTTATGAGTTAATGCACAATGTTTATCTAGCTTATCAATTTAAAAATCAAAATTAGAAAGAGAAATCAATATGGATATAGTAATAAATGAATTAGTTAAAACTTTAAATCTTCGCGAAAAACAAATTCAAGAAGTCTTAAAATTATTAGAAGAAGGCGCTACCATTCCCTTTATCGCTCGGTATCGTAAAGAACGTACCGGTAACTTAAATGAAGAACAAATAAGAGCTATCGAAGAAGCTTATCGCTATCAGACGAACTTATTTAATCGCAAAGAAGATGTCATTCGCTTGATCACCGAAAAAGGTTTACTAACGGATGAATTAAAAGAAGAAATTCTAGCGTGTACTAAAATAACGGAAGTCGAAGATTTATATCGTCCATTCAAAGAAAAGAAAAAGACTAAAGCTAGCGAAGCTATCAAAAATGGCTTAGAACCGCTAGCTAAGATGATTATGGCATTTCCTACTACCGGGAGTTTAGAAGAACTAGCCAAAAAATTTATTAACGAAAATGTTAAAGATACTACTGCTGCCATAACAGGAGCCGGCTATATTATTGCCGAATGGATAAGTGATAATGCTTACTACCGTAAATGGATTAGAAACAAGATATATAATACCGGTAGTATAGTAAGTAAAATTAAGAAGGGCGCTATAGACGAAAATAAAGTATACGAAATGTATTATGATTTTCAAGAACCCATAAAATATGCTAAACACTATCGGGTATTAGCTTTAAATCGTGGAGAAAAAGAAGGCATTTTAAATGTTAAACTCACTTATGAGGATGCGCAAATCGAAAATTTCTTATTTACTAAAGTTATCAAAAATCCGCAATCCAATGTGACAGAGTTAGTTCAAGAAGCTGTTAGCGATGCTCTAAAACGACTTATATTACCAAGTATTGAAAGAGAAATTCGTTCGGAATTAACTGAAAATTCCGGTACTAAAGCTATCAAAACTTTTGGTATCAACCTAGAACATTTACTCCTAACGCGGCCCATCAAAAAAAGTCGGATACTTGGTTTCGACCCTGCTTTCCGTACCGGTTGTAAGTTGGCGGTTCTAGATGAACTTGGTAACGTTTTAGATATCAGTGTTATCTATCCCCACGAACCTAAAAATGACAAAGTCGGCGCTACTAAAACTTTAAGAGAATTAATTACTAAATATAATATTGACTTAATTGCCATTGGTAACGGGACGGCATCTCGGGAAAGTGAAGCATTTGTTGCTGAAGCCATTAAAGGTTTAAATATCAAATATACGATTGTCAGTGAAGCAGGAGCTAGTGTGTACTCTGCAAGTGATTTGGCAATCAGCGAATTCCCTAACTTATCCGTTGAACAACGTAGTGCCATTAGTATTGGTAGAAGAATACAAGACCCATTATCCGAACTAGTAAAGATTGACCCTAAATCGATTGGTGTTGGCGAATATCAACACGACGTTAACCAAAATGAATTACAAGATAATCTCGATTTCACTGTTTCCAAAGTCGTTAATGAAGTCGGCGTCAATATTAATACCGCTTCTAAAAGTATCTTAAAGTATATTTCCGGTTTAAATAAAAAAGCCATTGAAGCCATTAGTTCTTATAAAGAAAAAAAAGCTTTCCAAAATCGGGAAGAAATTAAAAATTTAAAAGGCCTAAGTGCCAAAATGTATGAACAAGCCATCGGCTTTCTTAGAGTTCCTACTAGTAATAATATCCTAGATAGAACCGGTATCCATCCGGAGTCATATCCTATCGCTTTAAAACTCTTAGAATTAGCGAACTTATCATTAAATGAAATCGATACTGCAGAATTTAAATCTACTTTAAGCGCAATTGACAAAAGTGATATGAGTACGAAACTAAATAGTGATATTTATACCGTCACGGACATTATTGAAGAACTACTAAATCCCGGACTTGACCCGCGCGATAGCTTACCGGCTCCTATCCTTAAAAGTGACATCCTACATATTGAAGATTTAAAACCCGGTATGCAATTGCAAGGTACCGTGCGTAATGTCGCTACTTTCGGGGCTTTCATCGATATTGGTTTAAAAAATGATGGCTTAGTCCATATATCTAAATTAAGTAAAGACTACGTTAAAAATCCTTTAGACGTCATCAATGTCGGTGATATCGTTACCTGCTATGTCGATAATGTCGATTTAAGTAAACATAAAGTATCGTTATCTTTAATTAAGTAAAAAAGTGTTATAATAAATAAGAGAGTGGTTTTATGAAAAAAAATAAAATATATAGTGGTTTCTTATATTATGGAATTCTAATCTATCTAGAATTAGTTTTTCGTTTCTTTTGTACGGAAAAGTTTTTACCTATTACTTTTATCCATACCTTATTATATTTCTTGCCAATTAGTTTTTTACTAACTTTAATTACCAACTTGTTTAAAGAAAAGGTTAATCGCATCTTATACTTTGTTTGTCTTTTTGCTTTCGGGTTTTGGTACTCTGTTCTCTTAGTTTATAAGAGAACTTTCAAAGTATTCTTTACGATTAATGCTGTCGGTTTAGGTGATCAGCTGTTATCGTTTATGTCCGATGTCTTTAAAGCCATCTTAACTAATTTACCAATTATCATTCTTCTTTTCTTACCGTTTATTCTATCGATAATTTTTTCGCGGCATCTTGCTCATCCTAGATCCCATAAGAAAAGAAATCTAGCTTTATTAATTCTTACCCTTATCAGTTACGTACTCTTCCTAGGTAGTATCTTTATTGGCAAAAAAGATGCTTACTCTGTATATAATCTTTACTTTAAAGTTGATAATCATTCATTAACCGTCGAAAAACTAGGAGGCCTTCCAGCGACATTTATTGAATTAAGAAAGTCTATCTTCGCTACTGAAGCAGATATCAATGAAGAGGTCTTTATCGACCCCGAAGCTGAACAAATACCCGAAGAAAAAATCAAGGAATATGGTGTTTTGGAAATCGATTTTGATAACTTGCCGGAAGCGAATGAAACTATTAAAATAATGAATGAATATTTTTCTAAAGAAGATCAAGGTACCAAGAAAAATAAATATACCGGCCAATATCGAGGTAAAAATTTAATTCTCTTTATGGCTGAAAGTTTTAACTCTATCGCTGTTAGTAAAGAATTAACCCCAACTCTTTATGAATTAACCCATTCATCCTTTGTTTTTGAGAATTTCTATTCCCCTGTTATTTTAAGTACGATTGGTGGGGAATTCCAAGAACTAACTGGCTTATATCCTAATTTAAATTTATTATCTAATGTATGGCGTAAAGGTACAAACTACTATCCTTATGGCTTTGGTAACATCTTTAAAAGTATGGGCTATAACACCTATGCTTACCATAATAATCAATATGATTTCCAAAACCGCAACGTTTACTTAAAATCTTTAGGATTTGATAACTATACCGGTTGTTGGAATGGTCTCGAAGATAAAATTAATTGTAATGCTTGGCCACAAAGTGATATTGCGATGATTGAAGCGACAGTCGATGACTATATTAATAGTGATAAACCATTTATGACTTATTATGCGACCGTTAGTGGTCATATGCCTTATCAAATGAATGGTCAAATGGCTAATAAATATAAAGATATTGTTAAAGACTTACCATATTCTGATGAAATTAAAGCTTATATTGCTTCGCAAATAGAACTCGACCGCGCTTTAGAAACTCTAATTAATAAACTAGATGAAGCAGGCATCCTAGAAGATACTGTCATCGCTTTAGTCGGTGATCATTATCCTTATGCTTTATCAGTTGAAGCCATTAACGAAGTATCCACTTATGTAAGAGATGCTAAAATCGAAATTAACCATAGTAACTTTATACTTTGGAATAGTGAAACTCCGACAACTAAAATATCTAAAGTAGGCAGCCAAATAGATGTCTTACCAACTTTACTCAATATTTTCGGTGCTCCTTATGACTCCCGTATAATCATTGGTAAAGATATTTTATCTGACACTGAAGGTTTAGCCATCTTTGATAATAATAGTTGGGTTAGTGATTATGGTACTTACTTTAGTAGTCGAGGTAGTTTTGTCCCTCGCGATGGGGTAACGGTACCGGATGATTACGTATCTAAAATGAATCGCATCGTTCAAAGTAAAGTAGCTATGAGTAAGTATATTCTTCAAGAAGATTACTATCGCTATATCTATAATTCTATTCAATAGAAAGGATGATTTTATGTGTGGGATTGCGGGATTTATTAGCCCAATAAGTGAGAAAAAACCCATTATTCAAAAAATGACTGAACGGATTGCTCACCGTGGACCGGATGGAGAAGGTTTTTACATTGACCAAAACATTGCTTTAGGTCATCGTCGTCTTGCCATCATCGATTTATCCACCGGTGACCAACCAATGTATAATGAAGATCAATCTTTGGTAATTGTCTTTAATGGGGAAATCTATAATTATCTTGAACTACGTACCGAACTACTCCAAAAAAATCATCAGTTTACCACTAATTCTGATACCGAGGTTTTACTGCACGGTTATGAAGAGTGGGGGAGTGACCTCTTAAATAAATTGCGGGGGATGTTTGCCTTCGCTATTTGGGATAAAAAGAAAGAAGAACTCTTCATCGCTCGGGATAATTGGGGAATAAAGCCGTTATATTATTACCAAAATGGCGATACTTTTATGTTTGCTTCGGAAATCAAAGCCTTCCTTGATCATCCCGCTTTCCATAAAGAATTTAATGAGCAAATTTTATCGGCTTATCTCTGCTTTAACTCGACACCTACAACCGAAACCTTTTTTAAAGGTGTATACCGTCTAGAACCCGGCCACTATTTAATCTATAAGAATCAAGAAATTACGATTAAACAGTATTTTAAATTGGAATTTACTGAACAAGAACAAGATTTCCATCAGATTGTCAATGATATTAGCACATCGATGGAAGACTCGGTAAATCACCATCAAATCGCTGATGTTGAAGTTGGTTCCTTCCTATCAAGTGGTATCGATTCCTCTTATTTAGTTTCTGTTGCCCGACCTGATAAAACTTACACCGTTGGTTACGATGACCCAAAATACGATGAAATATCTTATGCTGAAGATTTAGCTAGTAAATTAAATATTTCCAATAAATCTAAAAAAATAACTAAAGAAGAATATTTGGCAAAGTTTCCCCAAATTATGTATCATATGGACGAGCCGTTAGCGGACCCCTCCGTCATCGCTTTATACTTTGTCGCGGAGTTAGCTAGCCAAGACGTTAAAGTTGTCTTATCCGGCGAAGGTGCTGATGAACTATTCGGTGGTTATAACTCTTATCTTGAAGAGATTAATCAAGCTTGGTATATGAAAATTCCTTATTTTCTTCGTCATGCTGCATCGCAAGTAGCAGCACTTTTACCTGATGTTTGGGGCTTAAACTTTATTTACCGCCGGGGGCAAAAATTGGAAGATTACCATATCGGGTTAGGTCGGGTCTTTCGTGATAAAGAAGCATTCAAATTAGTTAAATGCCCTAATCAAATATCTACTAAAGAAATAGTTGCTCCTTATTACCGCGAATATCAAAATAATAGTCAATTAGTAAAACGTCAAGTAATCGATTACTATTTTTGGTTAGTTCACGACTTTCTTCACGCTGTCGATCGAAACACGATGATGTGTGGCTTAGAAGCTAGAACGCCATTTCTCGATCTAGCCGTTTATCAAGTTGCGCGTAAATTACCGGTTCAAGCTAAAATAAATTCTCAAACGACCAAGCCGGCTTTGCGAGCCGCCGCTAAAAAAGTAATTCCTAATGAAGCTTATAATAAGAAAAAATTAGGTTTTCCGGTTCCTCTTCGCGAATGGATTAAAGAAGATGCTTACTATCAAGCGATTAAAGCGGAGTTTTCTACAGCCACGGCGAGCAAGTATTTCAATCAAACTAAAATCCTCAAATTATTAGAAGACCATAAAAATAACAAAAAAGATAATTATAAAAAAGTTTGGACGTTATATACTTTTCTCGTTTGGTATAAAGAATTTTTTGCCGATTAACAATTGACGTCAAATGCTCTATATTTTTAACTTTCCTTATCGATTTCATAATATAATAGATATATAAGGATGTGGATTATGTTAAATATTAAAATAGATTCTCGTAAGGTCTTACCGGGTGATACTTTTGTAGCTATTAAAGGAAAAACGGTCGATGGTCACGATTATATCGACCAAGCTATCGCTAATGGTGCTACTAAAATTATCGCTTCGCACGGGGAATATCCGGTGGAAACGATTATTACCGAAGATCCCGAAAAATATATTGATGATTATATTGTGCAAAACTATTCGCCACTTTTAGAAGATATGACGATTATTGGGGTTACCGGTACCAATGGTAAAACAACGACCTGTTATCTTACTTATCAAATGTTAAATGCTTTAGGTCGTAAAACTGCTTATATTGGGACGATTGGTTTTTACTTAGATAAATTTACTAGTGAATTACCAAATACCACCCCTAATTTAGTCGATTTATATGACTTAATTTTAACAGCTCAAGACCAAGGTTATAACACCATCGTGATGGAAGTAAGTTCCCACGCGTTAGATTTAAAACGTGTTGCCGGTTTAACTTTTAAGGTAGCGGCCTTTACTAATTTAACCCAAGACCATCTTGATTATCACGGAACGATGGCTAACTACTTACAAGCTAAAAAGTTAATTTTAAACCAACTAAAAGGTCCAATGCTTGCTAATGCTGATGATGAATATGCCAAAGAATTTGTCACAAGTGATTATGCCACTTTTGGTTTTCAACCTTCGGACTATCACATCATCTCTTATGAAAATATCTCCACCGGGACTTTAATTCATCTCCAATATCAAGGTCGAGATTATGAAATTTCGACAAAGTTACGTGGGCGCTTTAATGTTCATAACTTTATTACAATGCTAGCAATTACTAATAAGCTAGGTTATGATATCGAAGATATTATCGCTTTATCCACCAAAGTAATGCCTCCTAAAGGAAGATGTCAAATTATTCCGGTAAAAGAAGGCGAAGCCGTTATCGATTATGCCCATACCCCGGATGCCGTCTTAAAAATTATCAATACTTTTAATGAACATAAACTAGGTCGCTTAATCACTCTTATCGGTTGTGGTGGTGACCGTGACCCTAAAAAACGTCCTATAATGGGCAATATTGCTAGTGAAAATAGTGATTACTGTATTTTTACGAGTGATAATCCTCGTACCGAAGACCCCGCTAAAATAATGGATGATATTATTGCCGGCGTTAAAAAAGATAACTACGAAATCGAACTCGATCGTCGCCGCGCCATTGTTAAAGGTCTCGATATGTTAAAACCTAATGATGTTTTATTAATATTAGGTAAAGGCCACGAAGATTACCAAATTCTCGGTCACGAAAAAGTTCATCTTGATGACTCTGAAGAAGTCGAAAAATATATTAGAAGTAGGTGTTAAAATGAAAAAAATAAAAGAAAAGAAAATAAAAAATGCTTTCCTTATCAGTTTAGCTGTCTTTGTTCTAATCGTTATCCTAGCAATCATTACGATTTTTATCGTTCAAGATGGTGGCTCTGTTAAATTAGTAGCTGATGAAGAATACCAAAACTTACAATCTATTACCATCGATGCTCACAAAACGGACATTACCGTCCAACGTAGTGCTAGTGACAAAGTTTATCTAGAGATTAAATCTCGCCAAAAAGATAACTATCAAATAACTAACGATAATGACAATTTAAAAGTAACTTTCTCTTCTTCCTTATGTTTACTCGGTTGTCATCTTGACGAAGAAGTAATCCTTTATCTACCAGATAATTATCAGAATAACTTATATTTATCTACAACTAGTGGTGATATTGAAACTATTTACTTAAATACTAATGCTTCATTAATTACTACTAGTGGTGATGTCGATGTCCATTTGGCCATTAAAGATTTTGAAATTAAAACTAATACTAAACGTGGTGAAATCGATTTAAGTCGCAAAAGCATTAAAGGTGCTAACAACATTGTGGACATCACAACGACTAGTGGAGATATCGACGTCGAATAATTAAGGAGTTAAGCGCATGAAAACGGAAAAAAATATTTTTATTGCCTTTTTATTAAATGTCTTTTTCTCTCTCTTTGAAATTATCGGCGGTCTCTTCACTCATAGTATCTCGATTATTTCTGATGCTATTCACGATTTAGGTGATGCCTTAAGCATCGGCATTTCTTATTTTTTAGAACGTAAGTCCCGAAAGAAACCGGACCAAATATATACTTATGGCTATATTCGTTACTCCGTCTTAGGAGCATTCATCACTAGTACGATATTAGTGGTTGGTTCTATCTTAGTTATCATTGGTTCGATATCCCGATTTATTAATCCGGTAACCGTTAATTATAATGGGATGATTATTTTAGCTTTAATCGGCGTTGTCGTTAATACTTTAGCCGCTTACTTTACTAAAGAAGGGGATTCTCTAAATCAAAAGTCTGTAAATCTCCATATGTTAGAAGATGTCCTAAATTGGGTTATCGTCCTAATTGGATCTATCCTAATGCGTTTTACCGATATCTCTTTAATCGATAGTATTATGAGTTTAGGTGTCGCTATCTTTATCCTAGTAAATGCCTTTAAAGCAATGCAGAAAGTTCTTGATTTATTCTTAGAAAAATCTAGTATTGCTACTGATACCATAGTTGCCCAATTAAAACCGCTATCCGGTATTACCGATATCCATCATATTCATATTTGGAGTATCGATGGTGTTAATAACTACGCAACTATGCACATCGTTAGTGACAGTAAAAATATTACCAAGTTAAAACAAGCTGTCAGAAAAGAATTAGAAAAATTTCACATTGTTCACGTAACCATTGAAATAGAATCGAGTAAAGATTCTTGCCAAGAAACGGCTTGCCATATCGAGCCGGTTACTGAACACCATCATCATTAATCCTAGGAGGTGATAATATGCTAATAACTTTAAATATTGAAGGAATGCACTGTACGGGTTGCCAAAATCGTATTCAAAATGCCCTTAGTAATCAACCAACTATTAAAAATTTACAAGTATCTTTAGAAAATCATCAAGCTACATTCGAACTTACTGATGAGGGTTCTCTAGATAGTATAGTTGAATTATTAACGGACTTAGGATTTACGGTTACGGACATTCAAAAAGGTAGTTAACTAACTACCTTTTCACATTTTTGCGTTTGATCATTAAAAGAAGCTCCATCTTGACAAATATTATTAACCATACTCTCTACATACTTAACGCAAATGCCATTTTTTAAAGTATATCCTTCTTCGCAAACTTCTTTTTTATATACGTTGCCAACTTTTTGGCATCCTCCATCTATTTGGCGATAACCATTAGGGCAAGCCTTAATGTTTTTTAAACTGTCTTGCCAATTGATGACCTCGACACAATTGGCATCTTTACATACCGTATAATCACACATTCCGGTATTACTATTATATTTTATTTTAACTTGAGCTTCAGCGCTTGTTTGCACTTGCGTTCTTACATCTTCTTCGGTTAAGCAAGCTTTAACTACTTGTAATTTGCCTAAGATATTACTATAACATTTATTGCCTTCTTTAGTATAACCCTCACTACAAGTAAGCACGGTCTCACTATCTTTTTGGATGGCTTTAACGCATTTTCTTTGTGAAGGACTTAAAGTATATCCTTCTTCACAAACTTTTTCGGCGTTCGAAGCGATTATCTGCTCACAAACCCCATCGACAATTTTACCATATTCGCAACTTAATGCTTTGGTACTAGTAAAAGAACTAACCACTATTGCTAACAGCGCAATATATGGAATCTTCTTCAATTTCATATATACAACCCCCTGAAATTGCCTTCTATCCTACCACAAAATCGTCTAAAAGTCAACTAATACCATCTAGCGGGGCATTTTAAGCTCCATTTAATGTCTACTAATGTCTATTAGAATGCGAAAATATCGCCATTTTTCCTTATCTATCATATAATTTTCTTAAGGAGATTGTTATGATAAAATTTACCAAAATGCAAGGTTTAGGCAATGACTATGTCTATATTGATGCTACTAAAGAAATGCCCGCAAATCCTAGTAAGTTAGCCCAAAACGTCAGTAATCGCCATTTCGGTATCGGGTCGGATGGCTTAATCTTGATATGTCCTAGCAACGTAGCGGATTTTCAAATGAAAATGTATAATCCCGATGGTAGTGAAGCCGAGATGTGCGGTAACGGCATCCGGTGTGTTGGCAAATTTGTCTATGATAAACATCTGACTAATAAAACTACCTTAACTATTGAAACCCTCGCCGGAATTAAGGAGTTAGAATTGTTTTTAAAAGATAATCAAGTAGATAGAGTGCAAGTTGATATGGGATTACCCATTTTCGAAGCAACTCAAATCCCGGTTGTATCTAAAGAATCGCCGGTACTTAATTTAAATTTAATGGTCGAAGATCGCGACTTTACCTTTACTTGTGTTTCTATGGGCAATCCCCACGCTATCACCGTTGTTCAAGATGTCGAGAGTTTTCCTGTTGAAAAGTATGGCCCAATAATTGAAACGCATCATTTCTTCCCCAATAAAGTCAATGTCGAATTTATTGAAATTCTCGATCGCCACAATATTAAAATGCGCGTTTGGGAACGGGGTACGGGTGAAACGATGGCTTGTGGTACGGGCGCTTGTGCTGTAGCTGTTGCTGCTATTTTAAATAATTTAACGGAACGCCAAGTCAGCGTTCATCTTCCGGGTGGCATCTTGCAGATAGAATGGAATGCCAAAGATAACCACGTTTATCTAACCGGTCAAGCTACTACGGTCTTTGAAGGCCAATTAATAGAAAGTAAAGAGTAGGTGATTTAATGCAAAATATCGATTTATTTCCTAGTCAAAGAACTATAGCTAAGGAGTTATTAACTTTTTATACTTATCCTTATGAAGTTATTCTAAATATTAATCGGTTTATTATGGAAAAAGGTCCGCAATTGGGACCCCAATACCAAGAAATTGAAAAAGATATTTGGGTACACGAAAGTGCTTATATCGCCGATAGTGCCTACTTGCTTCCTCCTTGTATCATTGATGAAGGCGCATCTATCTTACATAATGCTTTTATCAAAGGCAATGTCATAGTTGGCAAAAATTGTGTGATTGGCAACGCTAGTGAAATAAAGAATTCCCTTCTTTGTGATAGTGCTGTCGTTCCTCATTTTAATTATGTTGGCGATTCGATTTTAGGTTATAAAGCGCATATGGGTGCGGGCAGTATTACTTCAAATTTAAAAAGTGACCGTTCTTCCGTCACTATTCATACTAATCCGCCAATTCATACTAATTTGCAAAAAGTCGGGGCTTTTCTCGGTGATAATGTCGAGGTAGGTTGCAATGCCGTCTTAGCTCCCGGTAGTTGTATAGGACCTAACACTACTATCTATCCTTTAATCTTTGTAAGAGGCATCATCCCGGCTAATTCCCTTATGAAAAGTCCTGATAAAATAGTTAGTAAGCAGTTGCCTTCTATTTAATTATTTATCTGTAATCTCTTTTAACTGACTAAATTCCTTTACTAACTCTAACATAATCCCTTTTTTACAATTCGCCGGTGAAGTACTAGGTAGATAAATCGCTTCTATTCCAATCTTGGGATAAATATATTTATCATATAAACTCTTCGCTTTTCTTCCCAAAGTATAAATCTTTTCTATCTGACTATTTTTTAAGATGGGTTTTAAATTATTGGGAACTATATTTTTAATTGAACTATCACTTGAACCACATATTTCACAACTTTTTATGACATCATATAAGGCAATATGATGTTTTTTTAAAAATGCCATTTTCCCCGGAATATCTTCCGGTATATCTTCTTGATAGACGATACTTAAAACTTGCCAAAAGTTATTCATTTTATGGCCATAGTAAAATCCTACCTCTCGGGACTTGATCGAAGGCATACTTCCTAATAATAGCACTTTCGATTCGTCATCATATATTGGTGGTAATGTATGTTTAACTATTTTAGATTTCATGATTTTTAATCTTCTCAACAATGCCGTAAACCATCGAAATTCGCGTTGGAATAATATATTTAACATTTAAAATATCTACTAATGACTTAACACATAAACGCATTCCTCTAGCACCACGCCACCAACCTTCGTTATGAGTTCTTTCACAAACCTCATCTAAATTAATTTCATAAAAGAACTTTTTATCTAAGAAATCCATCGTCTCTACATCTAAACAATAAGGTTGTAAACTACTTTCATAAAACTTATTACTTTCTACCGGATACTCTAACTCTTCATAAAAATAGATATAATCACCACCGGCTAGGATTAGTAAATCAGCTTTATTTTGTGGCGCACTTATCAACTCCTTCGTTTTAGCAAGCATTTCATCGTAAGGAGTTTTGGCATAAGTTCCCCGAATATCCGGAAACATATCCGACGTATCCATCGCGCCAAAAGGATAATTTTTCTTTTCGATGATTTTTTTATTTTCGACAATCGCTAGTTCCGTTGAACCACCGCCACCAATCATTACCGCCATCTTCCCCGGATAATCTGTCTCAGCTATTGCGCCATAAACTGTCAGTTCATTTTCTTCATCACTCGATACAATTCGAAAATCTAAATTAGTAGCTTCTTTAAATTCTTTTAACCATTGTTCTTTCTGTTCTATAGTTAAATTTCTAAATATACTCGTTCCAAAAACATAGATATCTTCACAATCAATACCTTTAATAAAATCATATAATTCTTGCTTATCTTCCTCGCTAATCTCTCCTTGAACCTTATAATGATTTTTAAATTCAATTGTTCTAAAGCCTAAATCCAAAACCTCATTATTTTCATATAAATATCCTTTAGTATTAGTACTCCCAATTTCCACTATGGCAAATCTTAGCTTTTCCATATTATCACCTCTAACATAACTATAACATAAAAATCTCTTACTTGCTAAATAATTAACTTTTATCTATAATATCTTTCAGGATGTGATAGTATGTCGAAAATTAGTAACGTTCTAACGATGCTCCAATATTTAAGTACCGGTCGAAAGTACAGTATCCAAGAATTATCTAATCTCTTAGAGGTATCTCCAAGAATGATTAGAGTTTATAAAGACGAGTTAGAAAAAGCCGGAATTTATCTCGAAACTATCAAAGGTCCATATGGCGGGTATGTCTTAAACCAAAATATTAATCTTCCCGCAAGATTTATCACCCATAATCCCCTTAAATTACCCAATAAAGAAATCTATAATAAAATAAATTATGCTATCAAAAACCATCAAAAACTCTTTATTGAATATTATTCTCAAGATTTAAAATCAACTACGCAAAGAACTATCGTCCCCTATGAACTAATTTTACTAGGTCAAGATTGGGGCGTAGCTGCTTATTGTGAATTAAGAGAAGAAGTCCGCAATTTTTATCTCCAACGCATTAAAAATATAAAAATTGTTTCCAAAAAATAATAATGTGACATATATATTTCCTCATCTTATGTTATCTTAAACCTAGAAAGGAAGTATAATATGCAACATCATACAAGCGAATCGAGTACCATCAATTTTAATAATTTATTAGATCGTCTATTATCGATAAATGACCCTCAAAACGCCAATTTAAAATCATTGATTAATAAACTGTGGCCGAAGATTATGCAAGAAAATAAACCTACTATCATTATGGCTACCGGCGGTTCTAAAGTGCCGGCAACCTTTTTAAAACAAATTTTAGAAAGTAGGGGAGTAATTGCTGAGGTGATCGAGCCTCGTGATTATTTTTATAAATCTAACATTTCTGCCTTCCAAAGATTAATGGTTATCTCTAGTAGTGGAAAAACCAATGGTATAGAATTTTCTCTATCAACTTTTCCCGGCGAAAAAATCCTTATAACGAGTAATCGCGAAGGTACTTATAAATGGGCTAGCGCCGAATACTTAAAAAATCTGGAAAAAAGTTTTGTCGCTCTTACTCCTTCCTTAGCTCCCATTCTTGCCTTCATTGCTATTGCCCTATATAATCCTGAACAAGATTTAGATGAATTATTATTAACTCTTAAAGAAAAAGTAAAATATCTTTTAAATAAAGCCCAAAATATCATTGAAGCAATTATATTGCCTGATTTTTCCAATATCGAAATAATATCTGGTTATGATACAGCAACAGCCCATACGATTTTAGAATCTAATCTTGTAGAAAGTGGTACGTGTTCCGTTGTTATCCACGATAAGGGTTCCTTCTGTCACGGACGCAGCAACCTTGTATATCAAAACCATAACTTTTTAATCCATCTTGCCCACAACTATAATTACTTTGATAATTTATTACTTGCTACCTTACAAGCCAACTATCCGCAAATCCTTTCCTTCCACACGCAATCAGTTTCTGAAAATTCCCTCCTTAAAGATCTATACTTGTCTTTTCAAATGTATTATTTATCCCAAAAATTAGCTGCTGCCAAAGGCATTGATCTTACTTGCCCGGATTATAATCCCGATGTCGTAGTAAAATTATATACTTATAAAGGAGAAATGTAATATGGAATTATATTTTGTTAGTGGTAACCCTAGTAAGGTTCAATCAACTATTAGAAAATTTGCTAAATTAAATATTGAAGTCAAGCCCTTTGTTTATGATGCTAAAGAGTTAGATGTTAATGATATCGAAGCGATTTCGAAAGATAAAGTATTGCAAGCTTATGCTCAATTACAAGCCCCTTGCTTTGTTTCCGATTCCGGTTTTTATATCCATCATTATCCGCATCATCCCAATTATCCCGGAGCATTTGCTAAACGTAGTGGTATCAGTAACGATATCGGTTCATTACTTAAAACTATGGAAGGAGTAAGCGACCGTAGTTGTGAATTTAAAGACTGTTTAACTTTTTACGATGGTGTTAATTTTTATCACTTTTATGGCATAAGTAAAGGAACTTTAGCTACCTCTATTAGAGAGCAGAATACCCCAATTATTGCCTCCAATTTATGGCGGATTTTCATTCCCGATAATTGTGAGAAAACCCTTTCGGAAATGACTGATGAAGAAAGAGATCATCGTCCCGATAATCGTACTTCCGCAACTGCCCTTTTTGCCGATTGGTATTTAAATACTTATCTTCAAGAAAAAGCCCCAAGCTTGCAGTATCCCCCTTACAAATAATAATTTTTATGTTATTATTAATATAGGTAATATTAAAAGATCGACCTAATATAGGAGGCAACCATTATGAATAACTATCAAAAACAAATACTTAGTAGTTGTCAATTTGTTTGTGATAACGCCACGCACGTGAAGATTGATGAACAAGCTATCAAGGATTTTATTACTAACCATCCACATCTTTCTTCTTCCCATTGGCTTAGTTCTAATCCTTATGGTTTAACCGATTTAAATAATCGTGATTTATATAACTTTTTACTTTTAAATGGTTCAATATGTTGCTTATTTTGGGGCGACCCTAAATGGACTTTAACTACTGCAAGTGGCTCTATCGATGGTGCTTTTGCCCAAATATATGGCCTTATGGAGATCTATAAAGCCAAAGGACATCTCGATTTTACTCAAATAACCTTTTCTGAATATCAAAAGTTTATGCGAGGAAATGTGGATATTCCGATGTTAGAAGAGCGCTATCAAATTCTTCATAATGTCAGTGCCACTTTAAATACTAAAATGCAGGGTAACTTTTATGATTTTATCAAAGATGTTACTACTGATACTGAATTAATGGAAATCATCATTAGTAATTTCCCTAGTTTTCAAGATACTCGCGAATATCAAGGTCATACCATTCACTTTTATAAACTTGCGGAATTATTGACTAGTGACATCTTACATATCCGAGCTCTTAAAGAAAATATTGCTACCGATTGTACACACTTGACCGCTTGTGCCGATTATAAAATTCCCCAAGTTTTACGTGGGTTAGGTATTATCACTTATGATGAAGAATTAGCTCATTTAGTAGATAATCGAATGCTAATCCCCGAAAATAGTCCTTACGAAGTAGAAATAAGAGCTAGTGAAATTATTGCTATTCAGAAGATTAGTGAAATATTAAATCTTCCCGCCATCACGGTTAATGATGCCGTTTGGCTTTTAGGTCAAGATAAATCCATAAAATTAAAACCATATCATTTAACTAAGACAATGTCTTATTAGAAAGGAATACTTATGCAACTATTAATTATGGCTGCCGGTATGGGTAGCCGTTTTGGGGGCTTAAAACAAATTGAACCCTTTGGTCCAAATGGCGAGTTTATTATCGATTATTCTATATATGATGCCATCCAAGCCGGATTTTCTAAAGTAGTCTTTATAATTAAAGAAGAAAATTATCAACTATTTAAAGAAACTATCGGATCACGCGTTGAACCGCATATTCCTGTTGAATATGTTTTCCAAAAGATGACCAATATTCCCGATTTTGTAAAAATTCCCGAAGGAAGAACTAAACCTTGGGGAACAGCTCACGCTATCTACTGTGCTAAAGATGCTCTTACTGAACCATTTTTAGTTATTAATGCCGATGACTTTTACGGTCGCGATGCCTTTATCACCGCTAAAAAATTTTTAGATACCCAAAAAAATAAGGAGTATGCGATTATTGCTTATGAAGTAGCCAATACTATGACGCAAAATGGTTCAGTAAAAAGGGGAGTACTTACTACCAATAATGATCAGCTAACTTCCATTACTGAAAGTGCTATCTCTTATGATAATGAAAAAATCATTGCTAAACCACTCAATAAAGAGGAAACTTATAAAATCCCTGCTAATACTTTAGTATCGATGAACATGCTCGCTTTTGATCTATCCATCTTTGATTATCTTGCTCTAAAAATGCGCGAATACTTTCAAAATGCTGATTTAATCAATAGTGAATTTTTAATTCCTGATGTTTTAGATGCTGCCAACCAAACCGGCTTTGCGCACGTATTAGTTTTAAAAACTAATTCCACTTGGTATGGCGTAACTTACCAAGAAGATAAGGACTATGTCAAAACGGCAATCCAAAAATTAATTGCTGAAGGTGTCTATCCTAATAATTTATGGCAATAGAAAAGTAAGCAAGCGCTTACTTTTTAAATCTATTAAATAGGCTCCCTAATCTAAAAGTAGGTCCTTCTTTGCCT
This sequence comes from uncultured Bacilli bacterium, assembly GCA_947624955.1. Classification (GTDB taxonomy): domain Bacteria; phylum Bacillota_I; class Bacilli_A; order RF39; family UBA660; genus CALVJF01. The sequence goes on from CANQMM010000001.1 coordinate 62,510, forward strand.
TCATTTAATGGCTTTTCTTCTACTTCCTCTTTAGGAACTATATGATAAGTAATGACAAAATATCGATGATCTTCACTAAAATCAATTTCCGGAGTAGCATTGTCAACAAACTCATTTACCTCTAACAAAGTTGTGATTAATAGATCTTCAGCTGCGGCTTTAAAATCTTCCGGTATTATTTCATTTTCCCCTAATGATTTACCATCTTTTTTAAATATTAAAACTTGTAAAGGATTAAGTCCTTGATGCGCCATATAAGGAGCGTGTTTTTCACAATATATTTCAAAGCCATCACTATCAGGTACTAAAGGGAAAGGCATCGTGATAAATCCTTGCTTTAATGATAAGAGATTGGGAAATTGATTTAGTTTATCTTTTAATAGTTCTATTCTACTCAACTTTCCGTCTAGTTCTAATTTTCTTTTAGCATCATCTGGAGCTATAGCTTTTAATTCACTATTATATTCTTGAATTAAATGATTAGTTTTCTCTCTTAATTTATTGTATTCCTCTTTTAATTCATCTGCCCGCATATCTTTATAATATTTAAAATCGATAATCCAATCGGCCTGGTCGACAAATCTTACTGTCTCTTCATCGTCAAAGCGGACAAATTTATCTCCATTGTGTTTAGATATCATTCCCGCTAGGGTAGCCATTTCTATAAAACTAGCCGGCACACTAGGAGCAAATGTATTCGCTAAAGCGATATCGTATAATTGCACATAGACTACTTTCGTTCCGTTTTCTTTATTAAATATTTTCATTATTTTCCTCTTTTCGTCTGCTCCTTATTATATTATTTACACCGTTAATTGTCAAATTTAATAGACTTGACAATCATTATTCCGCATATTTGCCAATTTCTTTTATAAAGTACAAACATTTAAATTTTTTATGATATAATGACAATGTAATCATCGATGAATAAACTAGTTTGGATCTCAAGTTTGAGTAGTATAGGAGTTAGAAGTGAAAAAACAAGTAGAAAAAGATAATCTAAGATTAATGGTTTTTACTAGTGCTAGAGAATTAGGGGATAAAATTGATAGACATTTATTAAAAAGATATGGTCTTGATCCAGAAGAAAATACCTTTATTGTACCAATGAATGAAATATTCTTTGACGATGGCCACATAAAAGTGGAAATTAAAGAAACCGTTCGTGGTAAAGATATTTTTACCTTAACGGATATCGGTAATTATTCATTAGAATATAAAATGCGGGGTTTAATTAATCATACTAGTCCTAATGACTTAATGATTCAGTTAAAAGATGGTATTGGGGCTTGCAATAACCACGCCAGCCGTATTAACATAATTATGCCATTATTATATGATGCGCGTCAGCATCGCCGTAATACGCGTGAAAATTTAATGTGTGGAATGACTCTTCACGAATTAGATAGTTTAAATAGTGTTAAGAGTTTAATTACTTATGATGCCCACGACCAAGGTGTTGAACACGCCATCCATAATATGGAATTTAATAACTTTTTTGCTACTAATAATATTTTAGAAGCTTTCATTAAAGACTTAGATAAAAATGATTTAAAGAAATTAGTCTTTGTTGCTCCCGATAATGGTGCTACTGGTCGGCGCAATGTTTATTTAAATAGTTTTAATTATGACCATATTCATCGCGAAGCCGGCAGTTTTGTTAAACAACGCGATTATAATAATTTAGTCGATGGCAAATATCCCGTAATCGACCATCAATACTGTGGTAATCCTAAATTAGATGGTTTTACAGCGATTGTCAGTGACGATATGATCTCTAGTGGTGGCAGTATGTTTGATGTCATCGATGAACTCCAAAAGCGTAATGTAAAATCTGTTTATATCTTTGTAACTTTTGCTTTATTTACTAAAGGAATAGATAAGTTTAATGAATATTATCAAGCTGGTAAATTTTCCGGGATTTACACCACTAATTTAAGTTATATTCCAGAAGAATATCATCATTGTGAATGGTTACACATCTGTGACTGTTCCGAAGAAATCGCCAATATTATTTATAATATCCATAACGATCTATCTATTTCCGGTATTATGCACGATAAATCTACTCCTTTAAAATTATTAGAAGAAAAATTCAATGAAAAAAGTTCTGAATAAGAACTTTTAATTTTGTGTGCTTTCGCTACTTGGTGGGTTTAATGTCATTTCCGGTACTTTTTGTTCCGGATTATGCGGATAACTAATCGCCTCATCACTTAATTGTTTAATATTTTCCCGATATAAAAGTAAAGCTTTCCTTGTGGCATCGTTAACCTCTTCTACTGTCATCCCTAAAAAATTAGCAATGGCCGTAGTAGGGAAGCATTTCCCGTCAATAAACCCTAATCTTAAAGCAATAATTACTACCTCTTTAGACATTAATATATCTGTAGTTTGCTTAAAGGTTGGTACATTTAATAATTCTAATACTTTTCTATAGTCTTCTTCCGTTACTGTGGCTTCTTCAAGACTAACACTAATAGGTGTAGCTTCAGTTACCGCCGTTTCTTCAAGACTAACAGGTGTAGTTTCACTTTTAGCGGCTTCTTTTTCATTTTGGACCGGTGGCACACTATCACTATTTTCTCTAGTCTTGCTACCTTTTTTTCCAGATTTTAATTTTTTTAAAATCCTTTTCATCTTTGGCAATAAACAACTATAAAATTTCGTTCTTTGATTTTCATCCCAATTTGGGGCATATCTTTCATCTAAATTATTCCCAAATCTAAGATCAAATAGAGCTTTATCTTCTCCTTCTAAAGAAGCAATCATTTCGTTTATCTCTTCTCTTGTATAATCTCGCAACATCTCGTAAACCGTGAGCACTTTTCTTATTTTTTTAGTTTTACCATCTTCTATAGCATACATTTTTGGCGATTTATAAGTTGACTTTTTTAAAATTCTTTTCATCTTTGGTAATAAATAATTAAAAAATTTCTTTTTTTGATTTTCATCCAAATTTGGAGCATATCTTTCATCTAGATTATCCCCAAATCTAAGGTCAAATAGGGCTTTATCTTCACCTTCTAAGTGAGCAATCATTTCGTTTATTTCTTCTCGTGTATAATCGTTCAATAACTCATAAACCGTAAATACTTTTCTTGGTTTTTTAATTTTTTTATCTTCTATACCACTCGTTTTTGAAGAATTATTAGCTGTCTTTTTTAAAAGCCTTTTCATCTTTGACATCAAATAATTAAAAAATTTCTTTCTTTGATTTTCATCCCAATTTGGAGCATGTCTTTCATCTAAATTATCGCCAAATCTGAGATCAAATAAAGCTTTATCTTCTCCTTCTAAGGTGGCAATCACTGCGTTTACTTCTTCTCTTGTATAATTGCCCAACATCTCGTAAACCGTGAGCACTTTTCTTGTTTTTTTAGTTTTACCATCTTCTATAGCATTGTCATCCTTTTTTGAAGAATGTGAATTATCCTCATCTTTTCCTGATAGAAAAGCTTTATAGCGACTTGTAGACTTTGCATACAACTCCCGAAATTTCACTATATGTTCTCTTGCCACATCTGGATATTCAGCATAGTCAGCTAGGATCATAGCTAGATTAGAAAATCGCATTTTTCTGAAAGCGGTTGCTTCAATTTGTCGTACTCTTTCTCTCGATAAATGAAATGTCACTCCTACTTCCTCTAAAGTTTTTGGCGGGTTACCATCTAGACCGTAGCGCAATATAATAAACTGTTTCTCTCGCTCTGTTAATCTTACACCATCGATAAATATGTTCATTTGCTTAGGCAAAGAATTTTTCATAGTTTCGTCGATAATCGCTAATTCTAATGGTTCATTATCATCCGGAATAAAATCTTGCAATTCTGACCCATCAGAATCATCCCCTACTTGGGTATGAATACTAACAGTACCTAACTTTAATGTATAGAGATCATTTATTTTGTTTTCTGTAAATCCCGTAAAATCAGCTATTTCGCTAATTTCTGGGCTTCTACCCAATGTCTGCTCTAAAGAACTTGTAGCCTTATTAATTTTTTTAAATTCTTCATATCTATGAGCCGGTAATCTTATATTTCTTCCCAGGTCAGCTATTGCTCTATCCATCGCTTGTCTAATCCACCAAGTAGCATAAGTACTAAATTTAAAATTTTTAGCACAATCAAATTTATTGACAGCTTTTATAAGTCCGATATTACCTTCTTGAATTAAATCGAGAAATTCCAATCCTTGTCCTAAAAAACGCCTAGCTACATATGCCACTAATCTTAGATTACATTTCAAAATCTTTTCACGTGCGCTTTCATCACCTGCTGCCATTCTTTGAAATAACTCTTGTTCTTCTTCTCTAGTAAGCACGGGATAACGGTTAATTTCTTTGAAATAGTATTCGGTATTATCAGAAACGATTCCAAAATCTTGAATTTCGGCATTATTTAACTCTTTAATCTTTATAGCATTAATTTCACAGTAAATTTCCACCGCTGACAGTAATAAATCTTCTTCGAATAACATTTCGGCTTCGCCTTTAACTATACGGGTATAATTACTTTGTACAGCTAATTTAGTCAATTTATTAAATATTGGGCACTGTTTCAAAAATAACCTGATTAATTCCGGCTCAATCTCATAATCGTACGCTGTTAAGAACTTCTTAATTTTTTTAAAATAATCTTCAACCTCATCAGGAACAACCTCAACAGGAATTTTTTGTTCAAAATACCGATTTGCTAAATCGATTCTTTTATTTTCGTCTTTTGCTAAAGCTTTTCCCAATTCCCTTAAGCGCTCTTTTACTTTTTCTTTAATATAATTTACATAAGGTTTATCTCCGTCGTAAGCTTCCTTATATTTGGTTATTTCCTCCGTAACTATCGCATCATAATCCTCTTGTAATATTCCTAAATATAAATAGTTAAAATATAATTTATCAATCGTTGGGGAGATTAACGTTTTAATTCGCTCTATACTTAATCTTTGAATTTTTTCTAAATCTAATGCCATTTTAATTCCTCCCCACTATATTATAATTTTTAATTTTTAACGAATAATCGTATCTTCGTTATCAGGTCCTGTACCAATAAATTTAACCGGTACTCCAAGATGTTTTTCGATGCGCTCAATATATCTTTTTGCATCTATTGGTAGATTATTATAACTTATTTCTTTTTCAATTGCAAAATTAGTATCAAATTCTTCATAAACGGGAACTACCTCATTTTCTCTACCAATTATATCATCACTATACTCATCATATACTTTCCCATCTAATTGGTAACCTACACATAATTTGGCTTTACCTAACTTGCCAATAGTATCTAAATGGTTTAAAGCTAACGCCGTAACGCCATTAACATTAACGGCATATTTTAAAGCTACTAAATCCATCCAACCGCATCTTCTTGGTCTTTTTGTCGTTGCTCCATACTCGTGTCCTAACTCTCTAATCGTATCGCCAATTTCATTATTCTGTTCCGTGATAAATGGACCTTCCCCAACTCTTGAGGCATAAGCTTTACATACGCCATAAACCTCATTTAAATATCTTGCGCCAATGCCACTACCGGTTTGAATTCCGCCGATAGTTGGATTAGAAGAAGTAACCATTGGATAATCGCCTAAATCCATGTCTAATCCTGTTGCTTGCGCTCCTTCGCAGACGATATTTTTATTTTCTTCTAATGCCTTATGTAAATAAGCAACTGTATCGATAACATAAGGTTTCATCATATCGCGATATGTTAAATATTGTTTAACTATTTCCTCTTCATCTAAAATAGGGTAGTTATATAAAGCAAAAATCTTATTCTTATTTTTAATATTTCTTCTTAACTTCTTTTCGAATGTCGGATTATACATATCGATAACTCTTAAACCAATCCGGTCCGCTTTATCCATATAACAAGGACCTATTCCTCTTGCTGTCGTTCCTACTTTATCATCCTCTTTTAAATCTTCAAATAATTTATCTTCTTGGATATGATAAGGAAATATCAAATGCGCTCTCGTACTAATATGTAATTTATTTAAATCGATATTGTGTTCTTGTAAAACTTGAATTTCCTCAAATAATACTTTGGGATCGATAACTACGCCATTTCCAATAACTGCTTCCGTATTTTCATTTAGTATTCCGGATGGAATTAAATGAAAGACAATTTTATCTCCTTTAAATTCTACTGTATGTCCGGCATTATTACCACCCGTACATCTTAAAGCAATATCACTTTTACTAGCTAGAAAAGTCGATACTTTTCCTTTACCTTCATCCCCATAATTTAATCCTAAAACAACTGCCACATTTGCCATCAATAAATTCCTCCTACTTATTTAATTCTTTCAATATATTACATAGTGCTAAAGCCACTACATTACTACTACTGCTTACAAATTCTTCAAAAGTTATAGCATTATTATTATTTGGTACATCCGAAATGCTGCGCAATATCAAGAAGGGTATATGGTTTAAATAACATACTTGCGCAATACTAGCACTTTCCATCTCCACACATAATGCGTTAAACTTTGTATTAATTTTTTCGCTCATTTTAACATCGGTACAAAAAATGTCCCCGGATGCTATCACGCCTCTAAATACATTTAAGTTATTAAACTTTTTTAAAACTTCATTAGCGATGGTCACTAGATAAGTATCGGCTTCGATAAATGATCCGACCTCCGGAATAAATCCTTTTTCATAGTTTAAAGCCGTAACATCAAAATCGTGCTGAATTAATTTTTCCCCGATTACGATATCGCCGATAGTTAACTTATTACTAACGCCTCCGGCAACGCCAACATTAAAAATGTAATCAACTTGCATATTGTCAATCAATATCTGTGTAGTGCGCGCGGCATTAACTTTCCCAACCCCACACTTAACTACGATACAATCGACATCACTAATCTTACCTTCATAAAATTTTAATTCAAAGATGTTAAATTCTTTTTCAATTTTAAAATATTTCTTTAATTCTTCAAGTTCTTCATCCATTGCGAGAATTATTCCTATTTTCCCCATTAAATCACCCAATTTAATTATATCAAAAAAGAACCGCTTAGGTTCTACATATTTTGAATTTCTTCAGATAGTTCTTTAAATACTTCATCTTCATAAAATTGTCTATCATATAAAATCCAACCATCACTAGCTGATTTTATTTGTGGTACAATTTGTTCAGCTAACCCCTCACCATATTGTTTAGCATCCTCAATAGCTTTATCGATAGCAAAATTACCATCTAAATCATATAATTTAGCTTGAATATCGGATTCAATTTTAGCAATTTGGAAAGCGAATCTTGCTTCTTTAGTTTCTTTCTTATTAGCTTCATCGAGAAGGGTAGCTAATTCCTCTTGCATAACCATTCCTTCAGTCATTTCTTTAAGAATGTCTAAAGATAATCCGCGTCTATCTTGGGCAGCTTCAATTGAAGTAATCTCTTCTAATTTAATTTTATATAACTCTTTAACAATAATCATTTTAAATACTTTTAACATATCTAAATTTAATTTATATTCACTATCCACTGCCATCGCAAGCACTAAAGAGCCATAAATATGATCGGCAACTGATTCAATTCTTTCGGCGGAAATTCCTACTTGATACCAACCTGTCCGTCGAGCATTCTTTAACTTATTAGCAATAGTATAAAAGTTTAAAATATTTTTACTCATACTTTTCCCTCTTTTCTACCTTATATTCTAACATAAAGAAGCCTAAAAGTCCACAAAATCCCCAACTATTACGTCTATTTTACGAATTTAATATCCAATCACTAATTAACTCTTTAATCGCTAAATATTCCTCTTTTTCAAACTGCATATTGGCTATACAATATCTTTTAGAAGCAATATGTGAACAAAACATACACTCATCTAGGTTAAAACAATCTTGAATAAAGAAAGAGTTACTAATTTTATTAGAACAAATGACATTATAAGAATTACTACAATCTTTTGAATCATCACACCGTATACAATAATTACACATTCCGGACCTCTGTGATGCTAATAAAAATTCACTATGTCCACAAGAATCACAGAAAATTAAATTTTTCGAATCACTACAATCCGAAGAATGATAGATATATTGCGAGCGATAAATCGTATCACTTTTAATTACGTCAGTCGAATCATAAACCCGTTCAGTTGTCGTTAAATTAATTTCTTCCCATATATTAATGATATCTTGTAAACTATTTATCTCTCTTTTTGGTAGCATCCATCCTTCTTTAATATCTTTACTCATCATATTTTCATTCGTAATATATTTTCCACTATTAACGGAGTCCGCCCAAGTCACCTCGTTAGTAGTCGAATCGTAAACTTGTTTAGGTAACTTCACATCGAAAGCAAACTTTTCAAGTATTTCTTCTAATTGATATTTATTTTCTCGGTCAAAGATACTTTTAAATATCTTATTAACTATTTCTAAAGCTTTTTCCTCATTCATTACTAATCACCTTTCTACTCGAAGAATTTTTCTTCATTAAATCTTTTAAATCAACATTATCTATTTGTAACTGTCTAATTGGTTTTATTTCTTTTGGGGTATTCTCAATTTTAACGATATTCTTAGTTTTAACTCTTGGAATACTCGTATAATCCATAGTACTTGCTTTAAAAGCCGGCATTAATTTTCCCGCATTTTCCCATCTTGCGATACATTCTCGATTATTTAAACTTGTGAGTATTTTTAATTTTCTTTCCCGGGTATCATCGAGGGGTACTTTCATTTCAAAGTTATCCACTAAGACATTAGCATCTAATTTTGCTACCCGAAAGATAAAGTAATTAACAACATTAGCAAATATTGCCGTTTTTAAATTTTCCGTTATTTGATTAAAATACTGTCCGGCAAGAATCAAAGATAAATTGAACTTTCTCGCTTCAGCTAGATATCGCACTAATATGGGATTTTCGACGACTGCCACCTCATCGATAATAAATATAATATGTTCATCAATTTCTCTTCTTTGTACAATTGTTAATAACTGTTGCATTATCAACCCGGCAATCGTCTTCGTTACTTTATCCCCTAATTTAATCCGATTAAGGGAAAATATCGTCAAAAAATTATCCTTTATCGTCTCGGTTAAATTAATTAATTTTTCCTGTTTATTAAATACCGGAATCATTTCCATTTCATCGATAAACGCAATAATCGGAGATATCGCTTCCCCATAAGATTTGGTCTTTAAATCATTAAAATCCGTCAAGAAAAAATCGATAACACTCGTTGGTAAACTTGCTTTTAATTCTTTAATTAAATCATTACGATATTCCAAATCTAATATTACTTTCCTTAAATTAGCAAAATCGAAAGCTTCTTTGGTTAGTAATAGATGAATACTATGTCTTAAGACTCTTTCTAATTTAGCGTTATAGCCATCGCCAATTAAACTTTTAAATAATTCTAAAATTAACTCAGTCGAGGCAATAACATCTTCCTTACTATTAATAAATAAATCGACGCTATCTTCCGATGTATTAAAATCAATGACTCTCCCTAGACCCCCTACGTCGTTTTCTAAAGTGGCATGCGGATCGATAACAATAACTTTATATTTACTTTTTAACTCTTCATCATTTTTAATTTTACTAATTAATAAACTGATTAATTTCGATTTACCACACCCTGAAGAACCGACAATTACACTATGTTTATTGAAATTAAAATTATTTAAATTTAAATAATAGTCCCCCTCTAAATAGGGGAAAGTATCCACTTTTAATAGTGCATCAGTACTATTCTTATTAAGTAGTGGCATAACTTTTTTAATATCTAAATATTTGGGAGCACTTTTATAAAAATAACTTTTATTATTTTCCCAATCGATATTTAATAAATTACCGGGTATTCCTAGTAACATTCGATATTTCGTAATAATATTATCTTTTTCTAACCAATAATAAACCTTATACTTGATTTTATCTTCGCCTATTTTGGTAAAATAAATCTCTAAATAGATTAATGAACCGCGCATTCTTACTTCATTAAAATTAATTAAATCGATAAGACTACTACCTATTTTTGGAATTGTGAGTACTTTAAAATTTGCTTTCGGTAACTTAACACTTGCCTCATCTTTAATTAAAAAACTATCTAATTGACTAATCGTTGCTGGCAAATGCCACTTACTTTTCACAAAAAATCGTAGTTCACTATTTTGTTTTTGGATAATTATTTTCCCCGGTACTAGATAACCATTATAATCAGCAATAGTTTTTAAAAGTAATAACCAATCATTTTTATCTACTTTCTTTTTCGTGAGATATATTTCCGACGTAAACCCCATCAACCGTCACCTCTATCTAAATATATAATAAATTATCAAGAAAAAACTGACTTTCTGCTAATCAGTTTTGTCACTTTAAATAGGTAACTATTTCCTTTAATTCTTTTTTCTTCGCCCGATAATTTTCGACATTAGGATAGCCAATTGCAATCGCTGTCACTAAATCTAGATCATCTAATCCGAGATATTTAGCAATATCGTATCTTGTATAACTTACATCTCTAATCCATAATGACCCAAGTCCGATATTAGCGGCGGCTAAACAAATATTTTCTCCGGCACACCCAATAGATAAATAATCCCCTTCTAACCAATTGGCGTTATTTTCTCGAAAGATTAAAAGTAATACCGGAGCTTCTTTAATGATTTTAATACTTTCTTGAACACTCGCTGTCGGACTATAGTTTCTCGTAGCATAACTGCGGTCCACTACTTTATTATTTTGCCTTTCTAATTGTTTGACCATTATCTCGGCAATCGCTAATCTTGTATCTTCTAAAACGACGAAATGCCACGGTTGTCGGTTGGCGGCCGATGGTGCCAAACGGGCACAATTAAGTAAATAATCAATTTTACTTTTAGCAATTTTATCCGGCTTAAACGAACGATTACTCCTTCTTAATTCGATTACTTTATCTAATTCCATATGATACCTCCTAGTAAAATAATAGCAATAAAAAAACTATCTATCCTGACTTTTTCTTAATCAAATAAATCAGTTAATAGATAGCTACTAGAAAGTCTGTTACACCATCGTGATAATATTCTAATTCCGGTAATTCTTTTAAATTATATTTACAAGAAGGTAAAAATTCCTGATAAAATTGTAACGAAGTTTTTTGAATATCGGCCGCTTTCTGATTTGGAATTCTAAATTTTAACCATTTACTAGCTGGTAATTTAATCATTTCCATTCTCGGATATTCCTTTCGAAATAAGCAATAATATTTTTGACATTGCTCTCTATTTTCATCATAAGTAATCATTCCATAATCGATACTTCCATACTCTTTTTCCATCTTCTTTACCCAATTTGGGGCATCCTTAATAATTTTCTCATTATTGGTTTTTACTCCTAAACCATATAAGACAAAATCATCTAACATAATTATTTCGTAATCTAACTCACTAGTAATTTTAATATCTTCATTGAAGATAATTCTTGGAAAATTTTTAAGTCGCGATTCCCAGTAATAAGGAGTGAAAAATAAAAATCACTTCTTTTTAAGTGAAATAATAGAAAAAAACAAAAATAAAAAAATTT
>CANQMM010000002.1 GCA_947624955.1 uncultured Bacilli bacterium
TTCCCAAGAAAATCGGGAATTTTATTCTATAACTTGATTTTTTTAAATTTTAGAGAATTTACATTTTAATTCAGTCAAAAAACTACTTAAGGTAGCCATTTTGAATAAATTTAGTATCATTAACAATAATAAAGGCACTATCATCAAGGGAATGGATTAGATTAGTTAATTTCTTTAAAGATTTATTATTGATTTGGATATAGAGCATTTGTTTTTTGTTACCATCTTCATCTTCTTGTAAATCCATAATGGAAATACCATAACCGTGTTTTCTAATTAAAGCAATATCTTTTTTAGTAATAGCTTTACTGATAACTTGAACCCCTACTACGCCTTTAACTAAATATTTAGATAGAAATGTCCCAATAAGCGTACCGGAGGCAAAACCACCGGCATAGGAAATGCCAATCCATAAGCTATCTACAGTAGTATTAAGGGCTTCTCTTGCAATATAAAACCAAATAAATACTTCGAAGAAGGCAATTAAACCGGCGACCCAAGTCTTTCCTTTAACCATTACGATTGTTCTAATTGTACCTAAAGAAACATCGAGAATACGAGCAAAGAATATCTTTAAACAAAGTAATGGTAAATTCATATTATCAATCCTTCTTATAGCATTTTTAAGACTGCTAGAAGAATAATTATACAAATTGTCAGGATGATAAATAAGTAAGCTTTACTAGAACTTTCTTGATGTTTTTCCGTTTTATATTTAGCCGTATTTTTATTCGAATAGTAATCCCACTTATTTAATTCATTTTGTTTTTGCATTTGTAATTCTTCTATACTCATAGTTTTACCACAATTAGGACAAACTATACCTTTTGAGGGTAAGGCATAACCACAATATTTACAATGCATTAATCATCATCCTCTAAATAAGTTTTACTTTTATGGGGTTCATCTCTTAATAAGTCATTATAATTTTGTTGCCGTAAGGCTTCATAGACCATTATTGCTACCGTATTAGATAGATTTAAAGCGCGGACTTTGTTAGTCATTGGAAAACGCATACAGGTTGATAGATGTTCCTTTAAGATAGATTTAGGAATACCCGTACTTTCTTTACCAAAGACAAAGTAAATGTTTTCATCGGGATTAGAATAGTCAAACTCCGTTGGAGGTTTATGACCATAACGAGTTAGGAAGTAGAACTTCCCGGTATTTTTACTAAAGAAATCGTCAATATTTTCATAGACGGTATAATCACAATTATCGATATAATTAACGCCACTACGCTTAATATATTTATCTTCTAGGGAAAAACCTAAAGGTTTAATTAAATGTAATTTAGTATTAGTAGCTACACAAGTACGCATAATATTACCGGTATTACCAGGTATTTCAGGTTCAAATAAAACAACATTTAACATATTAATGGTTCTTATTGATTTGTTTAGTTTCTAGTAACTGTGCAAAATCTCCGGCTTGCATAATATTTTCGTCTTCGCGCGTGATGATTGTATCAACGGCGTTATCTTTAAAATAAATTATAGTAGGTACTTGAGTTATTTTCTTATCAGTTAAATTTAAGGCAGCATTTAATTTATCAAGGTAGTTGTCATCTGCCATCATATCGGTAACATTGATATAATAGATGTAGTCTTTAAGATTATAATCATCAATAATCGGTTTTAGTTCTTCTTCTAATTCATATATTTTATTAGATTTAGTATAGCTTACATAGATAAAGTATTCACTAGCGGTTTCCCCAAATACAGATTCAATTGCTGATAGATCATCGATTTCGTGAACTAAAGTTTTCGTTTGCATTAAATAGCTAGTAGAAATTTTATTTTCATTAGAGACTTTATACCATTTGAATAGATATAAGCTTAACAGTATTACCGCTAAAATTATTAAACCGACAATGGCATAATTTTTAGGGGGAATTTTACTACGTGATAGTTTATTTTGACTTTTCATAACATCTATCCTTTCTTATTTATATTTTAACACATGTATAAATTAAAGTAAATTAATCTAATTAAAAAAAGACTTAATTGTCTTTTAATAATTTTTGATAATGGTCGAATAACTCTTTAAAACGGGTAAAATGAACGATTTCTCTTTGACGTAAAAATAGTAATGGACCAATGACATCTTCGGTGGTTGCTAAATCAATGAGGTTTTCATAAACGGCACGTGCTTTTTGTTCAGCCGCCATATCTTCGGAGATATCGGCTAGAACATCACCGGTACTAGCAAAGTACATAACATTAAAAGGAACTCCTTCGGCATCAGTTGGGTATAAGCCTTTACCGTGGTCAGCATAGAAACCATCTAAGCCGGCTTCTTTTAATTCTTCAATAGTTGCGCCTTTAGTTAACTGACGGAACATCGTTGCAATCATTTCGACATGGCCGAGTTCTTCACAAGCGATATCGTTAAGCAATGCTTTACCTTTTTCATCCGGCATATTGAATTTTTGAGTGAAATATCTTAAAGCAGCTGCAAGTTCACTATTAGAACCACCAAATTGCGTATTGAGAGCTTTAGCCATTCTTAAATCTTTACTTTTGATATTGATGGGATAATTTAATTTCTTTTCATATTTATACATATTTGACATCCTCACTTTCCCAAGGCCATGGATTTTTATACCAAACATATTGCATACTGTTAACATCAGTTAAGCAAAGTGGGCCGAATTTGGTTTCATATTCTTTCTTTAGTTTTTCACTTTCTTTGACATAGTCTTTGAATAGTAAATATTTCTTTTGTTCTTGAGGATAAATATCTAAATATAAATTTAAATCATTAATGGCAAAATCAAGAGCATAGATCTTTAGTAATAAAGTCTCTTTTTCATTTTTAGGAACAACTTTGAGCATTGAATAATTTTTGTATGGTTTATATAAATCGGGGAATAAATTTCCTCTTTGAAGTCCTTCTTCGGGACTATAAAGATTATTTCTTGGCATTTCTAAACCAAAAACACCATAATCTAAATCATTAAATAACATAACTACCTCCTAGTGATATAGTATGACACTAGTCTAGAAGGTATTGGATTATTGCCTAAGTATGGAGAATTAATTTATTTTTTCTTAAGTAAAATTTACGAATCCAATCAACGGGGATGACGGAGATGGCTAAGAATAGGACGATAAAGAATTCTTTAAAGGTTAGACCGTAGGTTCTAAATAAATCACCACCAAAGTAAATGAGATAGGTTTGGACAGTAATTATGAAGACAATCACGGTAATAAATACTTTATTTTGATTGATGTTAGCTAAAAGATTAATTCTTTCGGTACGGGCATTAAAGGCATTAAATAATCCGATAAAGATAAATAAGGCGAAATAAGCAGTCATTAAGTATTGATTAGCATCGCCAATTCTAATTAGGGCTTTGAATATCGGTAACTTTAGGAAAATAATACAAAGGATTGCGGAATATAAACCGGTAAATAATATTTCCCCATACATATAGTGATTAATGATGGGCTCGTCTTTTTTCTTAGGTGGTTCTTGCATATATTCTTTTAGAGCTGGTTCAAAGGAAAAGGCAATGCCGGCAAAGGTATCCATAATCATATTGATCCATAACATTTGAATAATTGTTACCGGAGTATTTACGCCAATAAAAGGGCCAATAATCGAGATAATCATCGCACACATATTGACAGTTAATTGAAAAATAATAAACTTACGAATACTCTTAAAAATAGTGCGGCCATAGAGAATGGCATTACTAATCGATAGAATGTTGTCATCTAGGATAACGATATCCGAAGCTTCTTTACTTACTTCTGTACCACTACCCATGGCAAAACCGACATCGGCTTTTTTGAGGGCCGGAGCATCATTAACACCATCACCGGTCATTCCGACCACTAAATCTCTAGATTGCAAAAGTTTTACTAAACGGCTTTTATCACTAGGTAAACTCCGAGCAATGACTTTTAAACGGGGATAGAGTTTAAGGATAGCTTCATCGGACATTTGGGATAAATCTTGACTAGTAATCGCGATATCATCTTGGTTTTGGATAATGCCACTTTCAATGGCAATCGATTTAGCAGTATCTAAATCATCGCCGGTTAGCATAATGGTTTGAATACCTGCTTCCGTAACTAATTTAATTCCCTCTTTAGTTTCTTCGCGGAGTTCATCTTTAATGAAGACTAAGCCAATAAAAGTAAAATTAGTTAAGTCTTGCGTTAGATGATAATTATCGCTATAAGCAAGAGCAATAACCCGCATTCCCCGACTCGTGGCGTGATGAATTTCTTCTTTTAAACCGGCGGTGTCAATCTTATAGGAGATGGTTCCACTAGGTAGTAAACATTTATTACATTTATTTAAAATAATTTCCGGAGCGCCTTTTAAGTAAGTTAGGTAACGATCTTTTTTAATCGTTACTAAGGAGTATTTATCTTTACTGTTAAAAGGAATTTTGTTGACGATATTTGGCATTATTTCTTGCTGATTTTTGACAAATTTTAGTAAAGCTCGGTCGGTGATATTGCCACCGACAATTTCATCTTGTTCATTATATTTACTAGCATTATTATAAATGAGGGACTCGCGGAAGATATGATGTAAAGTATCATAAGCGTAGAGGTCGCTTTCTTTTTTGAAATATTCTTTATTACTGCTCATAAAGCCGATAACTTCTAGTTTGCCTTTAGTTAGAGTGCCGGTTTTATCCGTTAACAAGACATTTAGACTGCCAGCAGTTTCAATTCCGACTAGTTTACGAACGAGGACATTACTTTTAAGCATCCGTTTCATATTGGAAGATAGGACTAAAGTAATCATCATTGGTAAACCTTCAGGAACAGCTACAACGATGATGGTAACGCTTAAAGTTAAGGCATAAAGTAAATGGGAAAACATTAAGCGACCATTTAAAAGGGTCTCTTTAATTAGTGACCAATCGAAATGATTAGCAATAAAGATGACGGAGAAAAGATAAGATAAAGAAACTAAAAGAGCACCGACATAACCGATTTTACTAATAAATTCGGCAAGTCCTCTTAAACGTAGTTTTAGGGGACTGTCAGGAGTTACTTCTTGAAGGTCTTTAGCTAAACGACCATACTCCGTGTTAATCCCAACATTTTCGACTAGCATTAAAGCTTCCCCATTATAGACCACACTACCCCGGTAGCAATAGTTCTCTCTTTTAATTTTACCGATGACTTTAGTCTTTTCAATTTCTTTGCTTTCCC
This sequence comes from uncultured Bacilli bacterium, assembly GCA_947624955.1. Taxonomy (GTDB): domain Bacteria; phylum Bacillota_I; class Bacilli_A; order RF39; family UBA660; genus CALVJF01. Next base: position 5,184 of record CANQMM010000002.1, read on the forward strand.
CATTAAGGGCTGATTCATCAACGGATAATTCGCCTTCTATCAGATAACCATCGGCGGGAATTTTATCGCCACTATTTAGAACAATAATGTCGCCGACAACAACATCATCAATTAAGATTTCGGTAATTTGGTTATTTCTTTTGACTTTGGTTTTAATTTTACTCGACTCTTCTTGTAAGCGGGCAAAGGCGGCTTCACTACCATATTCGCTGACTGTGGATACTAAGGAGGCGATTAAAATAGAGGCGACAATACCGATAGTTTCATACCAATCAAAGTCTTGAAATAGAAATAATAATTTGATACCAAGAGCAATTAAGAGTATACGAATTATGGGGTCTCCTAAAGACTCCATAAATAATTTTAAAAAGCTATTTTTCTTTTGATAATTAATTAGATTAGTGCCATTTTTACGACGAGAATTTAGTACTTCTTCATCTGTAAGTCCTGTATTTTTCATTGCTTGTCCTCCTAATAAAGTATATGGACAAGTTTAGAAAAAATTACTGATAAAAAAAGAAAAAAGAAGGAATCTTCTTTATTCAGTTCTTAAAGCGACTACCGGGTCTTTTTTACTAGCAATATGCGCTGGGATAAGTCCGGCGATAAATGTAAGTAATATAGATATGGCAATTAATATGATAGCTCCAACTAATGGTAATTTAGCTAAGCCACTAATGTCAGTAATACGATAGATAACGGCATTAATTGGAATATTTAAGATAATGGTAACAATGATACCTAGAACCCCGGCAAAAGTTCCTTCGATTAAAGTCTCGGCATTGAATACGCGGGAAACATCTTTTTTTCTAGCCCCGATAGCTCTTAAAATACCAATTTCTTTAGTTCTTTCAATAACAGAAATATAAGTAATAATAGCTATCATAATAGAAGAAACGATTAGGGATATACTAACAAAGGCGATTAAAATGTAACTGATAGCATTGATGATTGTCGTTACTGAAGACATCATCGCTCCCACAAAGTCGGAATAAATAAGTTTATCGTCTTCATCCCGGTCACTGTTGAAATCATCGATAATTTCCACAATCTTATCTTTTGATTCAAAATCTTTAGGGTATAATTCAATAGTGTATGGATCATCTAAATCGATGATGCCAAACTCTTGAAGATTAGATTCGTAAGTAGCACTTGCGGAAGCAGCGTATTGAATAGCTTCATTTTGCGGTAAGCTGGCTAGATACTGTTGTTGCTCAATTGGCAGATTTTCAATATTAAATGGTTCCGTAGAGAAAGGACTGCCAGTTTTAACGTTGATGTCCTTATTACTTAATTGTTCTTTAGCAATCTCGGAGTTATTGATTTGAGCAGCGGTATACTCCATTAAATCTTTAGTATAACCAATAACGCCCGTTGTAACGGCGGAAGAATCTTCTTTGATTCTTAAGATACCAACAACTTTAACATCTAGGGCATTTTGCAAAATATTTTTTAGATATTTTTCATCATTTCTTTTATCAACCCAAACACCACGCGAATTTTTTTGATAATAATCAGTATTTAAAACTAATTTATATGTAAGACCAATAATATCATCATAATCATAAGAAAGAACATCTTTCTTAGCAATTTCTTCGCCATTCATAATTTTAGTTAAGACACTTTTTAATTCTTCTTGGTCTAAAAGACCAAGAGAATAAAGGGCATAATCACTGATTTCATTATTTTGATCGGTAACTAAGACGACCTCATCATAATTACTAGGTTTTCTACCGGCGATGAGTTCATATTGGGCATCTAAAACATCCTTTTTACTTGGTAATTCAACCCAAGAATTAACCTCGCCCATACCGGTCATGGCAACCGAACTAGTCATATCATTACCGATGCCGAGATTTTCAAAGACCGTACTAGGATTTACTTGAACGATTTTACTTTCATAATCAGCTTTGTAAATATTTAAATTTAAATTGTAAGTATAACGAATATCACTAACATAATTTTCAATATCGGCATTATTTTCTAGATATTCTTTAAAGGCTTTTAAATCGTTATTGCGCGTGCTACCAGCGATAGAAGTTAACATATCGCTCATAATATTATTAGAATAAACTTTATCTTTAGCGTGCGTCGGCTTTTCTTCTTCTTGCATCAAAGCTTGCATTAAAGTTGTTTGGTCCATCGTCGTTTTTTCCAAAGTCAAAGGATAGAGTGATAAGGTATCCGCTTCCACGGTTTCAATATAACTATTTAAACCGTGAGATAAGGAAAGAATTAAAGCAATACCAATAATACCGATAGAACCGGCAAAAGCAGTCAGAATAGTCCGACCTTTTTTAGTTAGTAAATTATTTAAAGATAAGGATAAGGCCGTTTTTAAGCTCATCGAAGTCTTTTTACTTTTAGATTTTTCTATTTCGCTTGATTCTTTTGTTTTTTCTTTACCATCATAAGGATTAGTATCATCAATGATTTCCCCATCTTTTAATTTGATGATTCGGGAGGCATACTGATTAGCTAATTCCGGATTATGGGTTACCATAATGACTAGTTTATCTTTGGCAACCTTCTTTAATAGTTCCATAATTTGGGTACTAGTTTCAGAATCTAAAGCCCCTGTTGGTTCATCAGCTAAGAGAATATCCGGGTCATTAATCAAGGCTCTTGCAATAGCAACTCTTTGCATCTGACCACCCGATAATTGATTAGGATTTTTACTCATATGTTTTTCTAAGCCGACACTTTTTAAAACGGCTTTAGCTTTTTTTCTTCTTTCAGTTTTGGAAACCCCGGAAAGAGTCAAAGCAAGTTCAACATTTTGTAAAACAGTTTGATGGGTAATTAAATTATAACTTTGGAAGACAAAACCTACCCGGTGATTACGGTAAGCATCCCAATCACGGTCGGTATACTTTTTAGTACTTACTTCATTGATAATAAGGTCACCGGAATCATAGTGATCTAAGCCCCCAATGATATTTAATAATGTAGTTTTACCACTGCCGCTAGGTCCGAGAATGGCTGCAAATTCATTCTTACGGAAGTTAACACTAACACTGCTTAAAGCTTGTTGTTTAAATTCATTTGTTTCATATGTTTTAGTTATCTTTTTTATTTCAAGCATTTATAATCATCCTTTTCTGTAGTCTATATTATAGCAAACATTAAGAAATATTACAAATAACCACATAAGCAAAAAAAATGAACCGAAGTTCATTTTTAGATACGATAGAATTTACTCTTGCTACGAGTTACAGCCATTGTAGTTAAACCAAGGACAGCGCCACCAATTAATACGGCATAGTTAGCAAATGCTCCAGTATCAGGAGTTGGAGCGGTTGGGTCACCATCAATGGTAAAGTCCGCACATTCTTGATTACCAGTATATTCGTTACCACCTTGCGTATAACTTTTAACATTAATACATACTTTACCACATTCTGTAGCATCAGGATCTAATCTAACTGTTAAGATACCAATATCAGCATGAGTCTCACTGATACCATTTACATCTTTAGATGTTAAGTTGATATCACCTTGGTGAGTACCATCAGCAATAGTAGTAGAACCTACCCATAGAGAACCAATCTCAAATCCTTGGATAGTTAAACCATCGCCAGTTTCCGCAGTAGCTGATAATTTAGTTACTGTTGCTGAATCGACAGCATCCTTACTCATACGGTAAGTACAAATAGTTGATTCGCCTCTAGCTAATGATGTTTTATCACATTCAACGGTAAATCTAACTTCAGCTTTGGCAGAAATAGGTAAAATAACTAAAAGCGCAAATAATAGGACAAAACTCGACACTTTTTTCATAATACAACCTCATTTCTCTTCTTTATTTTTCCCTTATTGTGTATTTATTATAACACAATTTTGCGAAAAATAACTAATTTTGTGATTTTTTTTCAAAAAAGTGTAAATATATGGTATGATATTAAAAGAATAATAAGTGGTGAAGAGAATGAAAAAGGTTTTATTTCGCATTAAAGGTGATGTACTCTTATTTAAATATAGTAATACGGAATCTAAAGATTTAAAAAAGTTATTAAATACCAATGTTATCAGTGATGAAGAATTGTTATTCTCGATGGATTATATCACCGATAATAAAAAAATTGTGGCAAGTTTCATTAAAGATTTAGCCGCTGAGCAAAATATTACAAAAATAGAAATTCAATCAATTGAATTAGCTAGCTTAATTATCAAAGTATTAAATAAAATTCCAAAAATTGATCTCTTATCAATATTAAGTGAAGAGACAATTACTTTTGATATCGCCGAAACTATTGTAAACAATGATAATGTGCATATGGTTTCTTGTTACTCTGCTCCCCTATTTATTATCGAATACATGGACCGCTACGGGGTTATGTTGGAAAGCCGGAGTGAGTTATTCTTTACAAGCAACTTTATGCAGATTAATAGCTTGGCGCAATATTCCAAGATTTATTATAAGAAGAGCATTAAAATACCGGTAGAAATGGAAGAAGATGATTTAGAAGATTTTACAGCTTTTTGTAAGATTAATCGTTATTTAAAGACAATTCATTTCGAAGCTTGTGATGTCGATAAAATTAAGTCCATTTGTGATATTATCAAAAGTGCCCGCAAGAAAAATATTAAAATCCTAGTTCACGGAAATATTACGAACGAAAAAGATGTCAACGTTTTAAGAAGAATTAATAAACAAAATAAAAATAATATGAAGATTAAATTAGTTTATTCGAAAGAATATATTCGGGATAATTATCTAAAACAAGTAATTTTTACAACAGCGAAGTATGCAGCGATGATTATCTTAATTATTGTCGGTTGTTCTTTTAGTTTTATTGCCATAAATAACCATAATTCTAAAAAGAACGTGGAAGGCATTCGCTATACTATCGAAAAAACGATTGCGGAAAATACCGATAATACGGAAATAAAAGAAGAAGGCGAACACGGGCCATCAGCAATTAAAAGTTTGTTAAGTGTCAATGAAGACACCGTAGGATGGTTAACGGTTAAAGGAACAAGTGTCGATTATCCGGTAGTCCAAACTGTCGATAATAGTTACTATTTAAGAAGAAACTTTGATAAGGAAAGTGACTACTCCGGTTGGATTTTTGCTGATTATCAAAATAATATCGAAACTTTGGACCGGAATACAGTAATTTATGGTCATAATCGTTATTATAGTGATGTTATGTTTGGCTCACTTACTAATCTTTTAAAGAAAGATTGGCAAGAAGATAGTGAAAACTATGTCATTACATTCAATACTTTATATAAAGAAATGAAATTTAAAATTTTTTCCGTATACAAAATAAAAAAAACTGATGACTATGTCAAGAAATACTTTAAAAGTGATAATGAATTTTTAGATTTTATCGAGATGATAGAAGGACGTAGTGAAATCGATTTTGATGAAGTAATATCAGTTAATGATAAAATTTTAACTCTTTCGACTTGCTTGCAGAATAATCGAAGATTAGTTGTTCATGCTGTTCTTTTAGCAGATGAATAGTTAGTCTTTTTTGATATAAGATAGGTGAAGATAATGGAAATAATAGAAACGAGAAAACTTCTAGGACAAATTAATAATTATTTAGAAAATGTAAGTTTGACTCTAAGAGATGAAGATATAGCTAATTTAAAAGAGATTGCTAGTTTTTTAAAACTTAACATAATCGATAATATGGCAGATACTTTTGAAGGGATGGAACTTGCTAGTTTAGAAATTCTAACGATTATTAGTAGTTATCTAGATGTTGAAACAATTATTAAAATATTAAGAAGTATTAAACTACGAAAAATATTTAAAGAACAAGAAATCCTCATTTTTTGGCAACGGTTAAAAGAAAATGAACAAGTTACTTACCTTTTAGATGCTAATTATATTAGTGAAAAAGATTATTTCTTATTACAAGACTTATTAGAAAAGGGGGTTATTTCTTTTGCGGATGTCAAAGAAAAGATAAGTAAATTTTCCTTAAACTTTAATTTATCTGACGATATAATGCGGAATAATCTCGATTTATTTAGTACTGAGGTCATAGTTAATTATCTAAATAAACAGGATTTAGATATTAGCCAAATAGATAAAAAGATTCTAAAGGTAATTCCCGATAATTCCTTAAAGGTTAAAGTAATTTCCCAAGATATTAAAGAAATATTTAATAGTAGTGATCTACTTGCAAAGCTCGATTACCAAGTACTGGCTAAATTGTACGGCGCCAATAAAATAAGGGAAATGGCAATAAGTAATCCAAGTAAAGCTTTCTTGGGAGCTTTATATACCTTAGATAAATTTAAATATAAACAATTAATTAATCAAATATTTGAGAGTTTAACTCCGGGAGTAATTATTAATAATTGTTATGACTTATTGGATAATAAAGAAAAGATAAAGAAAGACTACTCTCTCTTACTTAAATTTGCCGAAAAGGTTATCGCGGAAATCGTTACGGAAGAATTCACCGAAGAAGAAATCGTTATGCTATTAAGGAGTCAGGAGTTTGTCGAAGCGATAAGTCCGGAGTTATTAAAACAAATAATGACTATTTTAAATTTTAGTACGGTATTTAATCTCTTACAAAATAATCTTATCTATAGTAAATCTTTGAAGATTAAGTGTTTCACTAGGGGTGATGATAAATCTTTAGTTAAAGGTTTTTTAGATACAGTTAAATTCTATGCGAAGTTAGATAAGGGCATGGGCTATAAATTATTATCAATGCTCGATTATGAAGATGTCATTAACTATTTAAAAAAGCCTTATATTTTAAGTAATTTAAATGAAGAAGAAATAGTTAGTTTATTATGTATTAAGAATATCAATATTGAAAAATTATTTAATGAAGAAGGATTTAAAGGGCGAGTTACACGAGAACTATTAATTAACTATATCAATGAAATGTGGAATATTAGTGTCGATTTAGACTTAATTAAAAATCCGGAATTATTTAAATTATTGTTTAATATAGATGATGAAGCGTATAACCAATTGAATTTAGCCGATATTAAATATCTATTTACGACGATTTATAATAAAGAAAATTTAGCACTTTACAAATCGAATATTAGCGTATTAAGTTATAAGACGATCATCATTGCTTATAAAATGTTAGGAATAAGTAATACTTTAAATATCTTATTTAATAGTAAAGATAGTTTAACCCTCGAGGATGTTAGAGAATATCACGATTTATATCTAAAAGATAAACTAGATAAATATTTAGAAAATGATGGAGCTGTACTTAATAACTTGGAAGATAAAATGATCAAGTTATTGGAGGTGTATGAGAAACCTTTAGAAGAAAAGGATACTACTCAAGGCCGCATTAAAACGGTTATTAATGGCTTAACTAGTTATGGCGTAGATTATCAACGCTTAGTGAAAATGATGAATCGCTATATCGATTACCGGAAGATCAATCAAAGTGTTGCTGAAGAAGAAATTAAAGATAGTATTAGCACTATTAAAGAAGAGATATTAAATAGTTATCAGAATAAATGGCATCAAGAATTTATGAAGAAAGCGATCAATATTTTAAAACTTAAAAAGAGTGTTTATCAAAAGAATATTAAAAATGTCAATAAAGAATGGTTATTGAATATTAAGTTAAAACTTTTATATAGTATTTTACAAAATAAAACCCGCTTAGAAGGATTATTTAAAAGTAATCTAAATGAGGGGAAAAAACTTGAAGAATTAAAGGAAGAACTTAAGAAAAGAAATGTATCTTTAGATGATTATCTAGAAAATATTCTCTTACCTTTAAGCGATAAAAAACTCGATATTTATAAGTATTTAAATATGGAAATACCGGATAATTACGAGAAATATCTAGAAACTATCGCGGCAAGAGAAAATTTACAACGTTTAAATAAATATTTAATTAAGTTTAGTTATATTTATGAAGAACAAGAGTTAAAAAAGATTGCCTTAAATATTATCAATGGTGATGAGCAGGTACCTAGTAAAATCCGTAAGGATGTCAAAGCTTGTCAAGAGATTGTTCGTAATATTAATTTTGAAATCTACTATAATGAACGGAATAAAGAATTTGAACTTTCGAATATCATCAATGCTTATCAAGATAGTTTATCCGATGATTACTATCAAAAGTATGTTTTAATTGAAGAGTTAGTAGATTATACTAAGCACTTTGTGAAAAGTTATTTTCGTAAAAGTTTTGTTTATCAATATTATTATGATAAATTTGATAACTACGAAGATGAAGATATTATGTCTGAGGATTTAAAAGATTATGAAATTAAAAAGCAAATATTTAGAATTAATGATTTAGAGAATATTCTTGCCGGAGTCGATATTCAAGAAGCAGAAAAAGTAGATGAAGAGTTGATTGAAGGACTTAATAAGATTAATTATTGGCCAGTGGCGATGACAGGTTTAATTAGTAATGGGGAATTTTACTTGAATAATTATCACGAAGTAGAAAGTTATTTAAAAGCAAATAATTATGATATAAGTAAGATTTGTAAAGAAGATTTAATTAAAATTAAACAAACATTAATAAAGAAGAAACCTTGGGGAATGATTAAAAGTTTTTATCAAAGAATTACGGAAGAAGATATATTAAATGCTTATAGTCAACTATTAAAAAACAATCAGAAGATGATTGGCAATTTACATATTAGCAGGGATAACTATAATGTTAGCGATATGCAAGGATGGCATATAGTTGAAGAACTATTAGCACTTTATAACAGTGAAAAAAATGTAGTAAATTGCCACGAATTATTAGCAAGAATAGCTGATACGAAAGTGACTTATTATTTAGTCAGACATAAGCAAGAAAAAGTCGGCATTGTAGAGAGTGAAATTTTCGGTAACTCCGTAATTTTAAAGAAAGATATTGGATCAATCAGCAAAGAAGTAATGAACGATTTAGCAAAAGAAATACTCGTTAATTATTTAGATATCGATTATGTTTATTATGAGGAAGACCTAATCACACGTGAGGGATTTTACAAGGTCAATAAAACTAATGTCTATTACGGAGATTATTGCCAATTGAATAGTTCAGTTTATCAAATGGACAGTTTATTTATTAATCAAAGTTTATTAAAAATGCTTAAGCTAAATTATGGCTTTAACCGCGATTCAATGACTTTTGAAGAACCAGAATGGGAAGATTTTACGAAGATAGAATTCGATAATTATAATGTAGCTATTTATCAGGACGATAAAGTGACAGTTAAAATTAATCAGGAAAATGCATATTTTAAAAAATTACAATCAGACAATTGATTGTAATTTTTTTAAGAAGATATCTTGATTAGCTTTAATTCTTGCACTATGGGGATTTATTGCTAGAGCAATCCCCGCAAAAGCATAAGCTTTATAATAATCTTGTAGATTGTAATAGTCGATACTCAAGACATCGTAAATAGTTTCATTATAACTATAAGATTCACAAATATAAGTTTTGGGTTTTTCTTTAATTGCTAAAGCTTTCTCTAAATAGTTAATACTTTGAGGGAAATTATTCACATGATAGTAATAAATACCTAGTTCGGTATAAGCTTCGCGTAAGTAAGGCGCTTCTTGAATGGCTTTTTCATACCACATTATAGCTTCTTCCGGACGATTTAGTGATAGATAACAGCGCGCCATATAACGCATAGAAGCAGCACGCTCATCAGCCCAAGTTGCACTAGATAACGTTAAATGATAATGCAGGGTATCGATACTTTCTTGCCATCTTTGATAAAACATATACTCTCTTCCTAAGTAGTGAACATTGCGATCGTTTTGGGGATTTTCTTTAACGGACAATTCAAGTAATGGTAAATAAGAACTCCGCGATTTTTCTTTATCCGGATAGTGATTTAAGGTAATAGTAGAACAATAAGTTAGATAAACATTATGACCTTCATTAATTTTTAAAACTTCGTGGACAGGATTAACCCAAGAATATAGTTTGGGAGCATGAATTTTTTGAATATAGAAACTAGTTCCGGGATTACCTTGCTCATCAAAATTCCAAATATAGTTGTAGGCAAGTAAGTTGGTCTCGGGAGTCCAACTTTTTTCAAGTTCTTCTCGCCATCCAGGAGTAAAGACTTCATCTAAATCAGTACAAACACAAATATCACAGTCATCATCGACTAAAGCTAAAGAAGCGTTACGAGCCGCATCAAACCGCCAAGGATTAAATTGTTTTACTTGCACTACTACTCCCCTATTTTTTAATTTTTCAACTGTATCATCAGTAGAACCAGTATCGAGGACAAATATTTTATCAGCTTCTTGCATAGAATCGACCCAACGGTCGACAAACTGACTTTCATTTTTGGCTATAGCATAAACGCATACTTTATATTTATTCATTAAATCACCTATTTAAATATATGTAGAGGAAAAAATTTATTGCTATCTGGGGTTTAGTTTAGTCATATTATTAGTTTGTTCATAACTTATAGAGAAAGGAGAAAAATTAGATGAATAATAGCTTATATTGTCAAGCTAAAGCTAAAGTAGATGCTTACGCCCAAAATCATCAAGGCGGTGGCTGCTGCTGTTGTTATGGACCAACGGGTCCAACAGGACCTACGGGACCAGCTGCAGCAACAATTACTGTAAGATCAACGACAACAGGGCTTCCAGGTACTGGTGCTACCGTAACTAATGGTGGTACAGCTAATAACGTATTATTAGACTTTGTTATTCCGCGTGGAGATGTTGGTCCTACCGGACCTACAGGACCTACTGGTCCTCAAGGATTAACAGGGGCACAAGGGTTACAAGGAGTTGCCGGAGCGACCGGACCTACGGCGCCTCAAGGTGCGACTGGTCCTACGGGGCCTGCCGGATTAGCGGGTGCTGTCGGTGCAACGGGACCTACTGGACCTCAAGGAGAGATTGGTCCTACTGGACCTATAGGATTAACTGGGGCTGTTGGTGAAACTGGTGCAACAGGACCTACGGGGCCTCAAGGAGAAATCGGACCTACCGGACCTCAAGGATTACAAGGGGTTGCTGGAGCAACTGGGCCTACGGGACCTACCGGACCTCAAGGTGAAGTTGGACCTACGGGACCTATAGGATTAACTGGTGCTGTTGGCGAAACTGGTGCAACAGGACCTACGGGTCCTCAAGGTGAAGTTGGACCTACCGGGCCACAGGGAGAAATCGGGCCTACCGGACCTCAAGGAGAAATTGGACCTACTGGTCCGCAAGGTGAAGTTGGACCAACTGGGCCACAAGGAGAAGCAGTAACTCTAGCTATTGGAACAGTTACAACTGGTGCTCCAGGTACTGATGCTGCTGCAACTATTACAGGTACAGCTCCTAACTACATTTTAAATTTAACAATACCTAGTGGGCCTACTGGACCTGCTGCTGCTTAATAAAAAATAAACTGAATAGATTAAATATTTTCTATTCAGTTTTTTATTGATTAATTAATAGAACACGTATAACCACGGGATGTAAAATCCTCTTGATAATCATTTATAGTATAACCTTGTACTGGAGTATACATAATATCACTAGTAAAGATATTGGCTTCATCATTAAATATGTAGTTACCTTGATTAAGGAATCTTTCTTTATATGAATTATAAATTTCTTTATCTGAGAAAATAAACTCATTATAACGACGGTGCTTAATATAAGAATCAGCAGAAAATGATACTTCAAAATGTTCAATAAATTGGTAATCTTTTTCTTGATATTCGGTAGCACAGCTTAGAGTTGTTAATTGGTCGATAACGGTTAATTTAGCTTTCTTTCTAGTAGGATTATTATATTCGTCTGTTATTAAAATAAATATATCATATTCACCAACAATTTGGTTATTAACTAAAGTATTATCACTTTCAAATTGGTAATAACAATTGGAAAAATCATTGCAGGAGGTGATAAAATCATTTGGACTAAATTCTTGCCCTAATTCAATGATAACATCTTTAACTTCAACCTCTGGGCTAGTTGTATCAGTTACTATCGCTTTACCTTCCTTAGTAACGTTTTGATAGGTAACTTTAAAAGTATACTCCCCTACTACATTAGGATTTATTGCACTATAATCGACATTATAAGCCATTTCATCGATAGATTCTTTATCTACGTAAGATGAAACAGTGGTTGGTACTTCACTACCTAATTCTATAGTTAAAGTTTTTAATGGAAGAATATCAATTGTACTTTGTTTTTTGAAATAATAATAAGTACCACCAATTATGGCTATTACAACAATAGCGATAATCGAAGTAATAGTGCTGGATTTTTTACTTTGTCTAACTTTTTTTTGTTTAGTTTTTTCTTTTTGCTTTTGGGATTGTAAATATTTTTGATGACGGTCAGCAACATCTATAGGAAATGGCAAGGGATTATTAGTGGGAGTGATAGTTTCATTATCAATCGTAGCAATAGTAATAACACCATCAGTTTTGTTCATTTCATCAGTGCTTTTAATAAAGATTTCTTCAGATTTAGCTACTGGTGCGGCATTTTGTAGTTCAACTTCTGATGGTTGTGGTGCTTTTTTCTTATGAAATAAACCCATTTTTTGGACCCCTTTTCTATAATAAAATAATACTCTATTTTAAGTTTTTTTTCAACTAAAAGAAAAACTCCTACAAAGTAGGAGGTTTTGGTAAATCTTCTTGATTCTTTAGCTTACGACGTAATTTGGCTGTATCGATTAATACTTGATGTTTACCAAGAGATATTTTCAAGACTAGGTTACCAGCTTTAGGTACATCTTTTTTTACATATTCGGTTGGTGTTTCTTCAGGTTCAATTACGTGCCCTTCGGCAGGATTAGGTTGAAGTTTATATTCTTTGAAACCATAGCCTTCAGAAGTTCTTGTTATCTCCCCAAATTGGGTAGTTGCCAATTCTTTAGCAAAACGAGTTACTAATTGATTATAAGCATTTTGGTCAACACTTTTTAAAATCTTACCGCTTTCCAAACGCTCGACAATTAATTGGCTTCCCATAGCTGGTCTAACTAAATATTGGTCTTTTAATTCAGGATCTGATAATCTTTCGAGAATATCAGCAGAAGCGTCCAAATCGAGAATGGTAAGTTTTGAACCATCTAAATAATTGGCTTTACTAAAGCTTAAAGTTTTATATAATTGCTCTGTTTCTTCTAGTGAGATTTGTCCATTATTTTTTAATGTAGTTAATTGGTCGATAACGTGTTGTTTTTCTTCATTTTTCATATGATAAACTAGAACATAAACCTTATTTGGCTCAATTTTTAAATCATCACTAGTTTCAGATGGCTTCGGAGGCTCCGTTGGTTTTGGAGGCTCCGTTGGTTTTGGAGGCTCCGTTGGCTTTGGTGGCTCTTTTGGTTTTGGTGGTTCTGGTTGTTTTGGTGGCTCCGGTTCTGGCATTTTGAAATATCCATCTTTATCCTTATTTCCCCCAAAAGCGTGAGTATTATAAAGTAAATAATCAATATCTGTTGCTTTACCAGTCGCAATTAAATTACTAATATGATCGTAGGCAAGCTGATTACTTAAGCTATAAATATTATGTAAATCAATCATAGATATCCACGTTCTAGCCACACTATCATCACATTTTACATTGTCAAAAATATTTTTTAAAACTTCATATTGCTCTTTATCAAATTCCCAACACATACAAATTTTTGATGGCCAACTGTTAAGGATCCTTTTTTTCGTTTCCGGATTTAAATCCCCATTAAATGAAAGGGCAATTGGCTTATTATCTTTTTTACGATTAAAATTTAATAATTCAAATAATTCTTTAGAAGCTTTGATATCTATTGGTTTTCTTTCTTTGTAAGCCTTAATCAAATAGTTTATATATCCCATAATATTTGTGGCTTCGAGAGAATCCAAGTAATATACAACTTTAATTTTGTCATCGCCCTTTTTAGGTGGCTCTGTTGGTTTTGGTGGTTGCGGTTGTTTTGGTGGTTGTGGTGGTTCTGTATTACCGCTTTTTTTAGCTTTCTTCTTACTTTTCTTATCTTTTTTACTTTTTGGTTTGTTAAAAGTTATTTGGAAAGCGCCAAAATTCCACCATGGATTTTTATTCTTCTTACGTTCAGCTTTTTCAGCAGCTTTTTCAGCCTTGTTCTCAGCTTTTTCTTCTTCTCTTTCTACTACTTTAGCAGCAGATTTTGGATTGACATTAATAACATTAGCAAAGAATTTACGAACTTTAGAATTTTCCCGTTTTCTTTGTCTATGTCTTTTAATTGATTCTTTTCTTGAAATTTTTTGTTCTTTTTCTTTTTGTAATTTCTCTTTATTTTTACGGATTTTATCTTTAATTTTTATCCATAAAGCTTTAGGTAAATTCCAAATGATTCTCCCGGCATCACCGATTGTTACTTGGTCTGGTTTTACCTTTATTGTTTCTTCTTCCATATTTATTCCCCCATTTCGGCAAGTTCTTTGATATAATCAACTGCCCATATTAAATCTTCTTCATTAGTTATGTCCGCTAATGTTTCATAACCTTCCGCATCTTTTACAATATATGATGCATATATATCAACGGTATCGCTAGCATTTGGTATGCCATAAAAAGCAAAATCTTTCCCGTTGAAATTCGTTCTTTCCACTAATTCAGCTTCTTTTATTTGTCCATCGTTAGTACGAACGTTAAATTTCTGTCCATCCATCATCACAAATCCCCTTTCTTGCGTCTATATTATCACAAATTTCGTCATTTGGCAAATAATGTTCGATAGTGCTCACTATTTGAGTATCGGAAATTATCTCATATAGTTGGCGACCTTTAGTGAAAAGATTAAGGAAAGTTAGGAGATAAATGATAAATACGATGATGGCTGCACTTAAAATAGTTGTTAAATTTAGTGTAAAATAAGTGTTAACTAGATAGAGGTATACAGGAGCTGCTAATAAGATAAAATAAAGAATAAAATTACGAATGAATAGTTTAAAACAGAGAAAATGCGGATGATGATAGGTAGTTATTTTGGTACTAACGAGGGCTTTACCTAAACTTTTTCCTTTAAATAAGCATGGAAGGAATAAATAGTATAAACTATAAATAATTAGAAATAGATATCTTACCTGAAGATGATTTAAAAAATTACTAACTCTTTGAATTTTAGTGATATAGATAATGATAAAGATACTAAAGAATGCTAGTGCATCAATAAAGAAAGCCATTACTCTTCTTAAAAAGGATACTTCTTTACCCATTTCATAAGCGGTATTATCGATTTCATCACGAGATGGCAAGATTTTCATTACGATGGGCGCCAAGAGATAACCAAATAGGGAACCCAAAGTATTAAAGAATAAATCATCGACATCAAATAAGCGATAGTTTCTAGGATAAATAAAGAATATGCCAGTTAGTTGTGTTACTTCTAAGAAAAGAGATAAACTAAATGCTAGGAAGATTGTCTTAGATAGGGAGCATTTAAAATAATAACGCAGATAAATACCTAAAGGAACCGTAAGTAAAATATTATAAGCTGTCGTATAAAAGATGGGATTTTTAATTATTTGGCCAATGCTCAAGCTATTTAACTTAATTGTGTACCATAAATCAGTTAGAGAATTAAATAATTTCCATTGATATTTAGCCATACTTAAATTAGCTACCGCTGATCTACTAGGTAGCGGCATTATTACTAAGAAGAAGACATTTAAAAGGTATAAAACGAAAGAGTAAACTATTAAGACACGTAATTTATGAATAGAACCATATTTATGATATTGTTTCAGTATATAAGGAATGGTAATTAAGATAGCGAGAAAGGGAAAAATTAGTAAAGCATATTTAATGGGAATTAGATAAACACTCATAATACTTATTTATTGGTAAACCAATAGTAATTTCTTTCGGCTAAGGTAGCTGATAAATCTTCTAAGTCTTCATCAGCATAATCAACGCTTTCTAATTCTTCTTCAACTAACATAAGTAATTCCTGAAGGGATGTACACTTCTCATAAGGAATATGATTTAATTTTAACAATTCGATTTCTGATTTACTCAAGTACAAGTTTTTATTAACTTTAGTTAGTAAACGATCTTTTAAGTGTAAACTACTCGAGACATCAGCAATATACGATTGGGGTACTGTCATAATAATCCTCTTTTCAATAAGTATTATAACTCTTAAGTAAATAAAAAACACAAATATTTATGTATTTATGTTTTATTAACATTGTTCAATAATGAGATTTAAATGATGTATATGACAGTAAGACAGTAATTGACAATAGATAACTACAGCATCAGGATTATACTTTTCATAGAGGTAGTAGATATTCGTATATTTTTTAAATTTAGATAATTTTACGGGATGATTATAATGATGGTGTTGTGAACTTAAAAAATTTTGGGGAAGAGAAAGATTAAAGGGATTGTAAATAATATCGGGAGTTTTAGTTTTAAGAAGATGGCGACTAGCAAAAAACTGTTTAATTATAGGTAAGAAATTAGTTGTAGATAGTTCTAGATTATAAAAAGTAGCTATAGAGGTAAGTTGGTGGAGAAGATAATATTTAATTATTAAATTAAATTTAGTAAAGATATTGATAGAGGGATTTAGTTTAGTTATCAGATTAGAAATATCACTGATATGGGGGTTCTTAGGTAAATTGAAACTTGTAAAGTGGGTAGTATTCTTTAAATTAGTGGTTAGTAATTCAAATAAGTATGGGGATAAAGTATTCGGGCTGTTGATGATAAGGGTAGAATGATTAGTTAAGTTCAAAAGACATTGTTCATAGATATAGCAATAATTATAAGGATAGTTAGGATGAACTTTGGATTCGGTTAATTGATAATTAATTAGAGGGAGTTTAATAGTAGAGGTAACAAGATAGTTAAAAGATAAATCAGCATAATTAGTTAGGGATACTTTAAGAGGCATTTAATTCACCTGCTTTTTGGAGATTTATACATTTAGTAATAAAATCAGTTAAAGACTCATTACTAGGATAGAAATAGGTTGGCAGTTTTATCTTGGTGCTAAGGTAATGGAATGTTTGATTAACTAGGAAACAGTTATCTTCTAAAAGAAAGATGACTCCATCAAGATTATTTAAATTTGATTCAAGAGATTTATAAATTTCTTTAAGAAAGGTATCGGTGAGATGATGGGAAAAGTGAATATCTTGGAGTTTATTATAGCGGTAGTCATAGTAATCTGTAAAGATGAAGGCCACATCAGGGAAATTTAGTTGGGATAAGAAAGCATTTTGATCAGTATAGAATAAGGATACTACTAAAATTTTGGGTAAGTCACTTAAAAGACTATTCTTAGCAGTAGTATATTTATTTTGGTAAAATAATTCTTCATTATTTTTGGCTACTTGATAGGCATTGATGATTTGATGATAAGGGATTTTTAATTGATTACCTAAAGAGATAATCCCGGTTAGTTCATCTTGCCGTTTATCGATATCTATTTTGTAAGAAAGAATTTTAATTTCGGGATAGAGAGCACCTACAATATCTTTTAGATTCGAAATGATGGGACATAAGGTTTCGGATTTCTTTAAGGAGACGAGGTGGGGAATGAGAATAAAGTCACAATGGGGAGAAAGTAATTCTATTTGATAAAGAAACTCTTTTAAATGAGAGCAGGTATCTTGGGGAATTAAAAAATTTTCGGAAGGAGTAAATTCCGTATCGGGAATGATGGTTTCAATTTTTAATTCTTTAAAGAATACTTGATAAAAGGAAAGATATTTATAATAGATTAGGGATTTAGGAATACCTACTTTGATTTTTTTAATAAAAAATCACCTCAATATAATTTATTGGGTGAATGATTATTTAATGACTATTTATGATTATTTTCTAATAAGTGCTTGACAGCATTGATGACACCGAGACGACCATATTCGTAAGTTAAACTGCCTTGTTGATAAGCAATATATGGCGGACGAATTGGGCCATCACAAGATAGTTCGATGGAAGATCCTTGAGTAAAGGAGCCAGAGGCCATAATTACTTGGTCATCATAACCGGGCATATCCCATGGAATTGGTAGTGAATTAGAATCGATTGGGGAAGATATTTGAATTCCTTCGACATAGTGGATTAAATCTTCAGGATTATGGAAAATGATATTTTCTACGATATCTGCCCTTTCTTCGTTGTATTTTGGTTCGACATCATAACCTAGTTCACTAAGTAAAGCGCTAGTAAATACTGCGGTCTTTAAGCTACTAGCTACAACACTGGAAGCCATAAAAAGTCCTTCTAAGATTTCTTTGTTGGTATTAAGAGATGGTCCAACTTCTCTACCCTCGCCCGGTAAAGTTAGGCGTTCAGCCACTAACTCGATTAAGTCGTGACGCCCGACAACATAAGCACCGTTACTAGCGATACCGCCGCCCAAATTTTTAATTAAGGAACCAACGGCAATGTCGGCACCAACAGCAATTGGATTTTTGGTACCTACTAGTTCACAATAACAGTTATCAACCATAATGATTACGTCTTGATCAACTTTGCGGATAGCAGCAATTACGGCTTGTAATTTTTCAATCGTAATACTTTTTCTAGTGGAATAACCTTTACTTCTTTGAATTTCGATAACTTTAATTTTTTGCTTTTTTAAAGTCTCCGTAATTTTGGAAATATCAAATTCATTGTCGACTAAATCAATTTGGGCATAGTTAATATGGAAACTTTTTAAAGAACTAGGATTATCTTTGATACCGATTACTTCGTGAAGGGTGTCATATGGTGTTCCCGTAATACTTAGTAAGGTATCGCCGGGACGCAAAAGGGCGAATAAGGTTACGGTTAGAGCGTGAGAACCGGATATAAATTGCGTCCGAACTAGGGCATCTTCCGCATCAAAGATTTCTGCATAGATTTTTTCAATGGTATCTCTACCTAGGTCATTGTAACCATAACCGGTAGTCGAATGAAAGTGGGCTTCTGTTACGGCTTGATGCTGAAAAGCCGCTAGGACTTTTTCACTATTAATGAGACAGTCTTCATCAATTTTAATTAAAATAGGGCGAATTAATTCATCAACTTGCGAAATTTTATCTAGCATTATTAACACCTCCATCAAGACGAATGATAGCATCATTCATATAAGTAAATTGGGTCGAAACGGCAAAGACGACGGAAGCAATTTCTTCCGGGGTAGCAAAATGCTTTAACAAGATTTTTGATTCTTCTTTTTCTTGATAAATTGGACTCATTGCGTTAGTAGACGGCGTTGCAATCCAACCGGGAGCAACAGCATTTACTCGGGTTTGTGGACTTAGAGCAATAGCTAAATTATGAGTTAAACTGATAAGGGCCGATTTAGAAGCATCATATTCTAGGGTAAGTGGGGAATATGTATCGAGGCCATTAGTGGAAGCGATGTTAGTAACTGCTGAGTTATTAGATAAGATACTAGTTAATTCTTTTGTAAGGATGAAAGGAGCGATAGTATTAACAGATAGAATTTTAGAAAAGTTAGAGATATCTTTTTCGTTAAATTCTTCTTCAACTGTATAGGCAGCATTATTGATAAGAACATCTAAACTAGAGTATTTTTCTTTAATTAGTTTAGTAAAATTAAAAGTCTCTGCTTCCCTACTTAAATCAACTTTAAAGATATCGACATTAATATGATAGGTACTCATAAGTTCTTCTCTAGCTTTTTTAGCTAAATCTTCTTTTGTATGATAAGTTATAATTAAATCATACCCGGCCTTGGCAAATTCTTTAGATATGGCTAGTCCTAAGGAATGATGCCCACCAGTAATTAAAGTTAATTTTTGCATAAAATCACCTTTAAGCATTATAACATATTAGTTTTATTTTATAAATTGTAAAGTTATGATAAAAGACGAACCGTTATGGCTCGCCTTAGCTAGCCCACCAACAATTGAGGTGGACCTAATTATTCATAATGAAGGAAACATATTAGTTTTTAATTCTATCCTTAATTATTCTTATCATCCTTTTACTTATAGCATTACTTTTCGTAATTTTAAATTTAAAATACCTAACTCAGCAACGATTTAGGTGGAACCCTAATATTAGGCTACACTCAATATGTTAAAATTGAATATTCCTTTTACGAAGTTTCCTTCATGTAAATATTATACTCTTGTTTTAAAGTATTTACAAGAGTTGATTTACTTAAAGTAGAATGTTATATTTTAAGTAGGAACATTTAATAGTTGGGTGATTGCCAAATCTCTTTTGAGAGGAGGCGATAATATGAACAAGAAGGATTTTTTAATTCTGTCCTTAATCTTCTTGATCTTCCTATTAATATTATTACTTTTTATAGTTTTAATATAAAAAAATCACCTAACTCAAGCAACTTGATTTAGGTGAACACCAAAAATTATTGGCAACATCCAACAAGTGAAAATTGAATGTTCCTTTTTATTTTATGAAGTTTCCTTCAATAAATACATTTTATCATAAAATAATTATTTTGTAAATTTTAACTTATTGATGCGGTTTTAATTTAAAGTATAAAGTTACATCGTCTTTATCGGATACACAAGAAGAATATTGTGCCAAACGCCAATTGGATAACTCACCTTCTAAAGCTTTAGCTTCTTTACTAGGTTTTAATGCACGAATAAATTCTTTAATTCCCTGTCTTAAACCTAGAATCCAAGATAAGAGAGCAAGATCAATTAAAACTGCTAAAAAATTTTTGGCAGGAAAGACAAAAGTAGTAAATATTAAATAAATCATTGTCCAAACAACATTTGATTTTTGGCCTTTAAAAATGGTATCGTACATTTTTTTAAAGAAATCACGGGCTTTATTTACTTCCGCTTTTTCTTGAGTATTCAATTCAATTATTCTAACTACTTTAAGATAATTAGTAGTTGCGGTATTAGCATCGCTTAACTTAACATATTTATCGGTTATTTTAGAAGTTATATCATCTAAGGTAATTTCACTTTTAAAATGAATTCCCAATTCACTAACAGGAGTAGCATTAGCAATCGTAGCTATTCGAAAAGCTGTGACGTTATTAGTTTCGAATATTTCCTCAGTTTCCATAGAGTGCCTCCTTAAATATTTATGACAAATTATAACAAATTAGGGGATACTTAGCAAGAGTTTATACTCAATAATCTTTAATCATCTTCGATATCAGGTATTTTTTTATCGTCAATAATTTTAGATTTCTTGAGAACCGAAATGATTTTATTTTGATTTTCCACTAGTTTTTCCAAACGGTCATAGAGTTGCTCTAAGATTAATTCACTTTTTAAATCAGTGTGATAATCGTTTTGGTTACGAATAGTATCTTTTTTTGCTTGCCGGTTTTGACTCATCATAATAATGGGAGCTTGTAGAGCAGCAATACAAGATAAAAGTAAATTTAATAAAATAAAGGGGAAAGGATCGATAGCTTTATTTACTAAGATCATACCGTTGATAATAATCCAAAAAAGGAGAAAACAACTAAAACAAATAATAAAAGTCCAACTACCAAATATTGCCGATAGTTTATCGGCAGCTTTATCGCCAAAGGTCATTTTAGCATCACTTTCTTTATCGACATCGATAGAGATAGGATTATTCAGTAACAAATCGATTATTTCTTCTTCATCTTTTTCTTCTAGATTTTGATTTAACAACATTTTTACTATTTCTTTTTTATTTTTTTCCATATTTTTCACTTAGCCTTTCCTATATATTATAACACTCACGCATAAAAAAAGTAGAATAGTTTAATTCTACTTAATTACTTAGTAATTACGACTCTGAAAAGATTTAATAATGGTACCGGTTAGAGCATCGATATAGTATTCATATTCCATACTTTGGTAATCAAAATCGACCTCGTAAACGGTTTTACCATATTTATAATCTAGCTCAATATCAATGTCGTAGACATTATTTTTACTCATAGATGCATCATTGAGGGCAATATCTAAAGCTTGGTCTTTAGTTATATAATTTTGATTATCCGGTGTTGAATTAAAGTAATCATCTTCATCGATGTCTTTACTAGGGACAAAATTATTGACCCGGTCACGGGATAAGTCGTGGATATCTTCTCTTTCTTCGTGAAATTCGATGATGAAAAAAATCCCAAACCCAATTAATAAAACGATTACGATTACGAGTAAAATAATTATATTTTTTAAATTTTTATTTTCTTTTTCCACAGATAACCCTTCTTTCTCCAAGTAGATTATAACACAGATTTACTTTTTAAGCATTTTTATGTATTCACAAATTAGGTTAGCTGTGGCTTGTTTACCGATGCGAGAATCGATACATAAATCATAGTTATCGACTTTTCCCCAAGTTTGACCGGAAATGGTTTGATAGTAACTAGCACGATTTTTATCTGATTTATTAATATTTTTTAAAGCTTTAGTAGGGGTATCGTGATACATTTCGACGATGTTTTTTACGCGGTAATCTTGGGGAGCATAAATGAATATTTTAAGGACATCAGGGTTATCACGCAAAACATAGTCGGCTGCTCGCCCTACTATAACACACGAACCTTCTTGAGCAATCTTTTTGATGATCTTTTCTTGGGCAGCGATAGCATATTTTACCGGCGATGTTGTTAGATATAGGTCATGTAAGTGGTCTTGACTACGATTAATATCCGAGATAAATTCTTGAGCTAAGCCACTTTCTTCAGCGGCTAAAGCAGTAACTTCTTTATAGTAGTAAGGGATATTTAACTTTTGAGCAACCAACTCGCCGATGGCTTTCCCTTGGCTTCCGTGCATTCTAGCAATTGTAATGATAACTCCTTTTTTAGACGGTTTAAGATATGAGGATGATGTTTCTTCTTCGGAAGGAGTAAGATTTTTAAAAAAGTTACTGATTAATATAATCGTTACAATCATTCCGAGTACATCAGCTATCGGGGCAGCTATTAAAGCACCTTGAATGCCATAGTATTTGGGTAAAATGATTACTAAAGGTACAAAGAAGATAATGTCTCTTGCAAGAGAGACAGCAGCAGCTTTAAAAGGTTCACCTACAGCTTGAAAGAAAATAGAAGTTAATTTAATTAAGCAAGTAAGCGTTACTAACATTAGAAATAAACGGAAAGTTAAAACGGCAAATTCCATATATAATTCTTCGTTAGTACCAAATATTTTAATGATAACACTTGGACAAAGTTCAAAGATGATAGTTGATACAATACCAACAATAAGGGAGATACTAACTACTTTTTTGAAGGTTTCTTTAACGCGCTTTATATTTTTGGCGCCATAGTTATAACCGAGAATTGGTTGCGCTCCTAAAATAATACCGACAATAATATTGATAACGATTGAGAATACTTTCATTGTAATACCGATTACAGCGATAGGAATATCAGAACCATATTTACTCTGGGCTCCATACTTAGCTAACATAATATTACAAACTAGCGAAATTATTACAATACTCATTTGGGTAATAAAGGTAGAGATGCCTAATTTGATAACATTTTGAAAATTTTGGAAATCGATTTTAAAACTTTCTTTACATAATTTAAAAGTTTTAGTTTTAGTGTAATAAATTAGGGATAAGATGAGAGTGGCAATTTGACCGATAATGGTTGCATAAGCTGCGCCCTTTATTCCTAAATGGAAAGTAAAAATAAATATGGGGTCTAAGATGATATTGATAATGGCACCTACGGCCGTAGTTGCCATAGAAAATCCGGGAGAACCATCGGCTCTAATAACGGCGTTCATACTATTACCTAACATATAAACGGGAATAGCAGCGAGGATGATAGTGTAATAATCGCGAGCGAGTCCGATACTTTGGCTACTAGCACCAAATAGATATAATAATTGGTCTTTAAAAATAAATCCTAAGATTAAGAAAATAATGCTAATAATAAAAGTAATTAAGATACTATTACCAATGGATTTATGGGCATTTTCCGTATCTTGTCTACCTTGACACAAAGATAAATAGGCGGCCGCTCCATCACCAAAAGCCCAAGCAAAAGCAACAGCGATGATAGTAATGGGATACACTACTCCGGTAGCGGCATTACCTAAATAACCTAATTCGCTATTACCAATAAATATTTGGTCCACTATATTATATAGGGAACTTATGAGTAATGATAAAATACACGGTATAGAAAATTTGAATAGTAGTTTGGATATTTTTTCGGTTCCTAAAAATTGATTGTTTTCTTGATTTTTCATTATAATTTCCTCCTTTTAATTTTTGCTGATCAGTATTTTGGGCAAAAAAAGATGCGTAAAACAGTCTTGTTTTTACGCATTTCAGCTGGATCAGACTTCTTAAGTTTACAACTTTTTAATTTTTTTTGCAAATGTTTTTGCAAAATTTTTTATTCATCAAATAGTTTATGTTGCATTCCTTCCGGGTCTTTTAAATACATTTGGTAAATAGAATATATTTCCGTATCTTGGTAGTTAATTTCTTGAAAATTATTATTTAAATCTAATATCTTGCCATCACGATAACTTATTAAAATTGGTGAATGCGTAGCAATAATAAATTGACTACCCTTTTTGACAAGTTCATCTATCAAACACAGCAAACTTAATTGACGTCCCGGGGAGAGGGCCGCTTCCGGTTCATCTAAGATATATAAACCATTACCGGTAAATTTTTCTCTTACGAGTTGCAAAAACGATTCTCCGTGGGAGCATTTATGTAAGTTCCCACCATATACCTCGTATAAATCTAAGTAGTTGTCCTCAGCAAGACGTTCTACTTCCGTAGAAAAATTATAGAAACTTTCAGCCCGAAGAAAGAATTTGGTTTTAGGTAGCGAATAAGTACTTAGAGTTAAATAACGAAATAAGGCGGAGGTGGTATTGTTCGTTTGATAATTAAAGTTTTGAGTACCGCCTTCGGCCGGCAATTTTAAAGCGACAGCTAAAGCTTCAATAAAAGTCGACTTCCCTACTCCATTCTCCCCGATTAAGAAAGTGACGGGGGATGTCAGTTCGAGTTCTGTAAAATTTTGAATAACCGGAATATTAAAGGGATAGTGATCAAAACTGATAACGTCATCCCGATTTAAAGTTATTTTGCGGACAAATAAATTATTCATAGATAACAACTCCTTTGATGGGTACGAGATTAGATCTTACTCGGTAAATTTATGACTCATTAGAACATACTGCATTAACTCTTCATCAGTAATAGTATCATCTAAAGTGATTGTAATCCAATGGGTTTTATTCATATGATAAGCCGGATAAAAGCCCGGAAGTTTAACTAGTTCCGTTATCTTATCGGGGTCGAGTTTAAGATTAATTATTTCGACAGCACCTTTACCTTGTTTAATTTTACTTTTATCGATGCGCATAACTAGACCATACCATTTCTTAGTTTTGGGATTACGGAAGATGCCGGAATCGTCGGACTTTTCCCAAGGAAATTCCGGTAAATCGGCATACTTATCATAAATCATTTGACAAAGGCGATTAGCTTGATTACTGTAAAAATAGGTTGTCGTCGTACATTCTTTTTTAATCGATTGTAAAAGTTTAGTAAGTTCTTCGCGAATAGAATTAACAAATTCGCCCTGAATATTTTCATTACGATAATTAGTGTATTCAGCATTAAAAGTTAAATCATAGATATGGGAGGTAATTTCATTATGACTAATTATGATATCGATACGAAAGGTATCGCCTAAAATATTTTGCGAATAAAGATAATCATCTTTTATTTTCGTAAAACCATAAGGAATTAACTTGTTATATAAGATTGTACTTTTTTTAAAGATATCTTTTTCCATATTCATACAGCACCTATTAGTTAATAACTATAATTTTGGAATAATTTATAAACGACATTATAAACTACGGTTCCTAATATTTTACTATCTTTAATCTCATTTAAATTTTGTAAAATACGCCGGTAATCCGCTTCGGAAAGTTGATGACCTTTGAGAGATTTCAACTCATTTATTTGGCGGATGGTTAAACCAAAGTAATGGGCTTCGTTCTTAATGTCTTCCCTACTTAAAGAATTAAAGTCTTGAGCGGAAATAAACTCTTGATTAGAATTGACATTCATCCCTTCTAGGATGATTGACATACCATAATTAATGAAGGTTGGTAGAAGTGTTTTAAAATCTTGATTATTAAAAAGACAAAGGAATAATTTTTCGTTAAAGGCATCATCAGAAATAGCACTTATTAAAGCACTTTTATCTTCAATTAAATTATTTTGATAGAGAAGATCATATAAATCAAAGACTGTGGTTATATCAGCGATTAAAGTCTTTCTTTCCCATTTACTCACAATATCGAGAACTTCAACATATAATTTTTTACTTTTATTATTCGGTAAATTTAAGGTTTGACCCATAAATGGTTGGTCATTTTTCCATCTAGTGGCCGCATTGGCAGCAAGTTCGCTAATAAAATCCGGTATTAAGTAAGTTTCACTAAGGGTGTCTTTAACTAAAGTAGCATCGGCAATATTATCGATATTTTTAAGGGAAAAAGCAATGGTCAGTAAGCCCTTTAGTTCGGTGCTGGTGGCAATTTGGTCTTGGTCTTGAACTTGGGTAATCGTATCAAATAGTTGTTCACTACCTAAATGATTATAGACTTTTAATATGGGGTTATCTACCACAGCATCTAAAGATGCCGGAATGGGATAGTCAGCTTTAGTTAAAGAGGTATCAACAATAGCGGCAAGAGCAGCATAGGGATAGAGATACACTAAAGAGATTAGATAAAAGGATATTACTCCTAAGATGATATTTAAGATTTTGATGTCTTTTGATGGCTGATATTCTTTAAAAGAGGTCTTGTGAATTTTCTTGAAGAGCCAACGTTTAATAAAATGATTAATGGGTGAAAGAAGGCTATAAATTAAGAGAAAACTACTTAAGCCGATTAATATAGTGGCAAGGAAGTTGGCTAAGTTATCAAGGGATGCACTCTTCGGCCATTCCTCTTGGGTAATCTTTAAGACATTTTTTAATAGACTACTTAGTTTAGTCGTAACATTAGCACTAAATAAATTAATGGCTAATCTAGTTAAGATAATACTCCCAATAAAAGTAATTAAGGTTGTAAGTGTATTATAGATATTTTGGGTAGTGGACGTCCGGTATGCCTTATATAAGTAGATACCCAAAATTAGTAAAAAGATAATGAATATGGCAACAGTTATTAACATAATAATTTCCTTTCTATCGATTACTAATTAAATTAATATATTCTTGAATAATATTACTAGTTTTACTTTTAGCAATCGTCTCTTTAGCTAACGTGATATTATCCGTGATGATATTATCGACATTCAATTTGATCATTTTTTGCATATTTTCTTCAGTATTGACGGTCCAAACATAGAGTTCTTTACCGGTATTATGCACTTTTTGGACTAAATTACGAGTAACGCTAGTCGCTTCGATACTAAAGCTATCAGCAGCATCTAGAGAGGTGATATCACCATAAGCTAAACTCATAACATAAACGGTTTTAACGTTTTTTTCATAAGCTTTAATGTTTTCTAAGACCGCATATACTTGCGAGGTTACAACACATTTGTCAGTAAAGTCATACTGTTTGATGATATCGACCACCGATTTTTCAAAGTCGGTTTCTTTACCCGTAGGTTTTAACTCAATATTTAATTTGATATTATGGTCTTGAGCAAATTCGATGACTTCAGATAACAAGGGAATTCTTTCACCGGCGAAGTCTTTACTAAAGAAGCTACCGGCATCAAGAGTGGCAATTTCTTCGTAAGTGGTTTCCCAAGTATTTTTATTCACTCCGGTCGTCCGTTTTAAATTAGTGTCGTGAAGGACCACCAACTTACCGTCTTTCGTCTGTTGGACGTCAAGTTCAATATAATCAGCACCTAATTCTTGAGCACCAATAAAGGCCGCCATCGTATTTTCCGGGTAATAAGCGGAAGCTCCGCGGTGCGCAGTAACCTCCATCGTCCGTACATATTCAATATTAAAATTATATTTGCCGTGGAGAAGCGAATAAGTGAATATCGTTCCACAAACAATCGTGATAAAAGCAATGCCAACTTTGAAGATATTAAACAAACGATTTTGTTTTTTAATTTCCCGGTGATTAACCGGAATATGGATGATTGGTTCTTTTTTCTGCGTTTTATGAAAATAGTAAAGAAAACTAATCGTCGCATAACTGATAGGTGGCTCTAAAAGTGTGTAAGCAATAAAAGAAAGAGCGATGAAAAGCCAAATGAGGGTAATGGTTAAATTACCTAATATATTATTACCGAGGACTTTATTAAATAAGATAATAAGGGCAATGCCAATCAAGATGAATAATACATAAAGGATTGAGGTAGTTATTTGCACTAAGATAATAGTTAAAAAATCAGAGATTTTATTTTTTTTACTCATCTGAATACTTTGCCCGCGAGCTTCTTTAAAGTTTTTATCTTCCAAGATAAAGTAATGCAGAGAATAAATCCACCGGAATAAAAGAAAACATAAAAGAATGACAACTATGACATAAAGGCATATCAACACTTTATTACTAACGATATAATCCATAATGAATTCCGGAATTTGAATAGTAGAAATAAAACTAGAGGAGATACCAAAATGTAAGAAAGGAATTAAGAATAGGACTAAAAATGCTAGCAAGATATTTTGGGGTTTAAAGACTTTAGGGAGTTTTTTTAAAGCCGTAAGAAATGCTTCTTTAGCGGTTATTTTTTCTTTTTGATAAGAACAATCTAAGATGATGATTAACGAACTGATATCAATTAATGAGTAAATGGTCATCAGGATAAGAAGAAGGATTATCATAAAGATACTAAAAGGATGGAAGAGAAACGAAAAGATGTTTTCGAATGTTAAATAAGTATAACCGGTTAGGTGCATCGTCAAGTTAAATATTCCTAAAAATAAAGGAATAAAAATAATGACGGAAATAAGCTTGTAAACTAATTCAAAGTTAATTAAAGCACGTTTATTATATGATAACATTTGTAAAGTTTTTTTAATTTTTGACATATAGAACTCCTATTTAATAATCTCAATATGATTATATAAATTATTTAATATTTTAGCAATAGATTAATCATAAATTACCTCGATATAAGAAGGATATTTCTTTAAAAGTTCCCGAACAAAAAGGGAGGGATTTTTTCGGCTAACAATTAAATAGTTAGCGGTCTGCGTTCTAGTTAAAGCCACATAAAAGAGACGGCGTTCTTCATCGAAGGGAAATTGCTCTTTAGTTAAGGTAACATATTTTAAAAGTTGGGGATTAGTTAGTTGGGAAGGAAAGCCGGTGGGACGATCAGTTAAATTAATCAGAATCACTACCCTACTTTCTAAGCCTTTAGCTTTATGGGCAGTTAGATAGCGAGCTAAGAATTTACCATCTTTTAAAATACTCCCATCCGGTAGGATTTGATATTCTTTGGGTAAAATCTGAATATCTTGATTATTTCGACCAATGACAAATAATTCGTTTACCGATAACTCCTCTAAATATTTAATTAAAGTTTGGGCTTCATTATTAGTGAAGATGATTTTTAGGGGCTTAGGTAGACTAGTTAAACTTTTTAGTTCTTTAGGAATTTGATGGGGATTTTGCATAACAAAATCGCCGGCAACATTAATTAATTCTTGGGGATTACGATAGGTATTAATAATATTCGTCGTACAAGCATAGGGAAAATATTTTTTAAAATTTAAGAATAGACTTAAATCACAACCGGTAAAACGATAAATCGATTGAAAATCATCCCCAACAACGAGCAGCTTGGCGTTAGTTTGTTTTATAATACTTTGAATAAGTTTAAAGCGCGTTAAGGATGTATCTTGATATTCATCGATAATAATATATTTAAATTTTTTATAGCAATATTCTTTTTGAATAAGTTGGGTAGCGAGATTAATCATATCATTAAAATCTAATTCTTTTTTACTTTTTAATTCTTGTTCATAGAGGTTATAGATAAGAAATATTAATTTTAATAATTGATGTTGTTGATAAGAAAAATTAGATTGAAAGAAGGTATTAAAATCCGAATACTTAAAGCAATTAGCTTTAAATAAGTTAATAAAAGTAATAATTAGATTTTGGAGTTCGAGATAAGAGTATTTTTTTAGGAATTTAGCACAATATTGGGAATGCGTAGCAAAAAATTCCTTTATTAGATATTCTAAAGTATTGGGATGGGCAATGGTGTAGTTAGAGTCATAACATTTGATGATTTCTAAAGCAAGTTTATGAAAAGTGTAAACCTCTAAATGATAATTATAATATTTTTGTAACTTTTCTTTTAAATTATTAGTTGTATTATTAGTGAAGGAAATACATAGAATATCGGTTTCTTGATAATTTAAATAAGCAATTAAGTAACGGATTTTGCCAATCATCGTTAAGGTCTTACCACTACCGGCACCGGCATTGATGAGAAGATAATCTTCATCCATTAGGATGGCTTGACGCTGATAAATATCGAGAGAATGACCATTGATATTGGAAAGTAAATAATCGGTTTTGGCAATTTCGGAAGAAAAATAACAAGCATTATATTCCGTAATACTTTCATGTAATTCTTTTGCTTTTCGGCGAGATAACCCCCGAGATAGTTTTATTTTAGTTCGTTCATTAATATATTTTATAAGACAATCCCCCTTATGGGGAAGTAATCTTATTGTAAAGCATTCAAGAAAAAAAGACAAGTTATATGTGCTAGATATTATATATGTTATAATGATATAAAGAAGGGATTAGATGAAATATTTAGTTTGGTTTTTATTATTATTAATACCGTTAAATGTATGGGCTTTGGAGATCAATTCGCAAAATGCCGTATTATATAATTTAAATGATGGCGAAATTCTTTTTGAAAAAGGCAAAGATGAAAAGGTCAAGATTGCGAGTTTGACAAAGATTATGACGGCGATCGTAGCAATCGAAAATATCGATAATTTAAATAAAGTTGTTCGCGTACCGGAAGAAGGCTTAAGAGGTTTAAGAGAAGCTAATGCTTCGGTAGCCGGATTTAAAGTTAATGATTATGTAACTTACTTAGATTTATTATATGCGATGTTATTACCTAGTGGGGCGGATGCCGTGCAAACCCTTACTTACTATATTGCGGGCGGCAATGACGAGTTTGTGCAATTGATGAATGAAAAGGCCCAAGAATTAGGTCTTCAAAATACCCATTTTGCTAATCCGACAGGATTAAATAGTGATAATCACTACTCGACAGTAGAAGATGTTAGTAAAATGCTTAGGTATGCATTAGAAAATGAAACGTTTAAAGAAATCTTTACCACAAGAGAATATCGCACTACTAATGGGTTAAAATTAATTAGTACAATGCAAAATTATCAAAATAAATTTGGGATTGATACGAGCATAATTCTTGGAAGCAAGACAGGATTTACCGATGAGTCCGGTTATTGTTTAGCAAGTATGGCCATTGCTAATGGAGTTAAATATTTATTAGTTACTACGGGTGCCGATACAACGAGTAATTATCCTTTACACGTTAAAGATGCTATCGATATTTATGAGTATTACATTAATAATTATCATTATTTACCAATAACCGAAAAGAACCAAGTATTATATGAAATAAATAGTAAGTATAGTGTGAATAAATATCAAGTAAAAGCTACCGAAAATATCTATAAGTATGTTCCGGTGGAGATAGACCAAGAGGATATCGAGTACGAGTATCAAGGAGTCGAGGTAGTTTCCCCATTTACTAAAAAGGGAACAATTGGAAACTTAAAAATTATTTTAGATGATGAAGTAATCGAAGAGATGACCGTTAGCTATGATGGCAGTTTAAAATTTTCTTGGAAGGTTTTCTTCTTTCATAATATCATTTATGTAATTTTAGCCCTAGCCGGGATTTTGTTAATTAGAAGATTGTTAAAACGATAAATTTATAGTACAATAATAACAGAATATGGGTGGTCAAGTGTGAATACATTAAGTGATTTAGAATTAAAGAAAATCGATGCGTATTTTAGGGCAGCTAATTATTTAACGGCAGGTCAGTTATACTTGTTAGATAATCCGTTACTTAAAAGACCTTTAAAAGAAGAGGACATTAAAAAGAAAATCGTCGGGCATTGGGGAACTTGTCCGGGACAGAATTTTGTTTATGTCCATTTAAATAGGATTATTAAAAAGTATGATTTAAATATGATATATGTATCAGGTCCAGGTCATGGCGGGAATGCGATTGTCGCAAATACCTACTTAGAGCACACTTATAGTGAAGTTTATCCGAATATCACTTATGATGAAGCCGGATTAAAGAAATTATTTAAACAGTTTTCTTTTCCGGGAGGCATACCTAGTCACGTTGCTCCGGAGACTCCGGGGAGTATCAATGAAGGTGGCGAACTCGGTTATAGTCTAGCACACGCATTTGGGGCGGTATTTGATAATCCGGATTTAATTGCCACTTGTGTAGTTGGGGATGGTGAAGCCGAAACCGGTCCTTTAGCAACATCTTGGCATTCAAATAAGTTCTTAAATCCGATTACTGATGGTGTGGTCTTACCTATTTTACATTTAAATGGTTATAAGATAAGTAATCCGACTATATTTTCCCGAATTAGTGAAGAAGAAATTGCCGATTTCTTTAAAGGATGCGGTTGGAAGCCTTATTTTGTCGAAGGCGATTATCCTTTACAAATGCACGAGTTGATGGCAAGTACACTAGATAAAATCATTGAAGAAATTAAAGATATCAAAGAAAATGCTAAGAGAAATAATGATGCAACAAGACCTCGATGGCCGATGATTATCTTGCGAACTCCAAAAGGATGGACAGGACCTAAAGAAGTCGATGGGAAAGAAATCGAAAATACTTTTAGAGCCCATCAAGTACCAATAATGATGGATAAAGAAGAACATTTAGCTATTTTAGAAAAATGGCTTAGAAGCTATCGTCCGGAAGAATTATTTGATGAAAATGGAACGTTAATTAAAGAATTACAAGAACTTGCGCCGACCGGAGAGCGAAGAATGGGCGCTAATCCGCACGCGAATGGGGGAAAATTACTAAAGGAATTAAAGACTCCGGATTTTAAAGATTATGCCGTTAAGGTAGATTATCCCGGTAGTGTTGAAGCGCAGGATATGTTAGTACTTGGGGAATATTTGCGAGATGTCATCAAACTTAATGATGAAGAGAAAAATTTCCGGATATTTGGACCGGATGAGACGATGAGCAATCGTTTAAGTAAAGTATTTGAAACGACTACACGAGTTTGGAATGCCCAAAAATTAGATAGTGATGAGTTTTTAAATACGAGTGGACGAGTTATGGACTCGATGCTTAGTGAACATTTATGTGAAGGATGGTTAGAGGGTTATCTACTAACCGGACGTCACGGAATATTTGCTAGTTATGAAGCTTTCATTCGAATTATCGATTCGATGTTTGCCCAACACGCAAAATGGTTAAAGGTGACAAGAGAATTACCGTGGCGGAAAGATATTGCTTCTTTAAACTATATTTTAACGAGTAATGTCTGGCAACAAGACCATAATGGTTTTACCCATCAAGACCCCGGATTTTTAGATCACGTAGCCAATAAGAAAGCAGATATAGTCAGAATGTATTTACCACCGGACGCCAACTGCCTACTTTCTTGTGCGGACCATTGTATTAAAACGAAGAATTATGTCAATGTAATTGTCGCTTCGAAACATCCAAGACCACAATGGCTTTCTATGAAGCAAGCAGTTAAGCATTGTACATTGGGACTTAGTATTTGGGATTTTGCTAGTAGTGACCAAAATGACGAACCGGATGTCATTTTAGTAAGTTGTGGGGATACACCAACGTTAGAAATGATGGCAACGGAAAGTATTCTAAGAAATAATACGGATATTAAAATTCGCTTTATCAATGTAGTTGACTTATTTAAATTACAACCTAAAACTCGCCATCCACACGGTTTAAGTGATGCGGAATTTGATACTTTATTTACGAAAGATAAACCAATTATCTTCGCCTTCCACGGTTACCCTACCCTAATCCACGAACTCCTCTATGAAAGGCATAATAAAAATATTAGTGTGCACGGCTACCTAGAGGAAGGAACGATTACTACACCATTTGACATGCGGGTACAAAATGAGATTGATAGATTTCATTTAGTTAAAGATGTAATTAGAATGTGTCCAAAATTACAAGAACACGCGGCTTATTTAAATCAAATGATGGATGAATTATTAATTAAACACGAAGCTTATATAAGAGAATATGGTATCGATATGCCGGAAGTTAGAGACTTTAAGTGGACTAAATAAAATCACTCGAGATGAGTGATTTTAATATACTTTGAAGATTGGAAAATTTAGCGGATTATATGATAAGTAAGTAAATAAGATAATGAGAGCAATAAAGATTACGAAAGAGATGCGTTCTAATTTAATATTGTATGGTTTTTTCAAGATGTAGTATCCAAGCCACTGCGCTAAAGCAATCGAGATAGTAAATATTAAAATAGTCAGTGGTAAATTATCTTGCATCTTTAAAATATAGAAATAAACGGGTGTAAAAATCAAGTCGACAATAACCATACAAGCAATACTAGATAGAAGATTAGTAAAGACTAAATTATATGTTTGTTTAGGATAGATAAAATGAGCAATAACCGTCCATAAGATATAAGCACTCAAAATCATCTTGTTATGTTCCCAAATACTTTCATTTACCGGAGCGATGATGCTCGTTAAAAATGAAGGAGCTAGTTTATAGAGAGAATGCAATAAAGTACTTAAAATAAGAATCGCAAATACACCAATAATTTGTTTTTTCTTCATACAACCACCTATTATTAGTGTATTGTTAATAGTTATAAATATGCTTATAATTTTTTGATTTCATCTTGTAAAATAGAATATAAATAGATATTAACTTTTTTATTAGTTAGTTTAGTAATATATTTTTGGTAACCGGCAAGTTGCGAAAGATATTTTTCGTCATCAATATTATTTAATTTATAATCGATAATATCGATATAGTCAGGATATTCTAATAGTAAGTCGATGATACCGTGCATCGTCGTGTTATCTTCTTCATAGATAAATTCATATTCGTGATATATTTTAGCTTCTTGGATGTTAGATAAAAGTGGTTGTTTTAAGAAATTGGTTACTTTGGCCCGTACTAGGGAGTCAGGTATTAATTCGGGATTAAAATGTTGAAAATCTAAGTACTCTAAGATAGCGTGAATTTTTAAACCGAGATTAAGATTATCTTTAGTTTCCTTAGTAATCGGTGTGGTAATCTTTTTCGAAAAACTAGTTTCATTAACTTCTTCCATAGGAAGATTAAGCTCTTGAACCTCTAATTTACTTGAACTTGCGGCTTCTATCTCTAAAGGTTTTAGAGAATATAGATAATCTTTAGTTAGGGATAAACTTGATATATTTACCGGAGTAATATAAGGTTTTAGTGTGGGATAGATAGAATATAGAATGTCCGCAAAAGAATGATATTTAAGACGAGTGACATAATTTATGACTAAGTCCGATGAACTATAAGGCGTTTTAGAAGGAGCCGGTAAAAGGATAATCATCGCTTCTCTTGCTCTAGTTAACCCAACATAAAACAAACGTATTTTTTCGGAGATTTCTTCTTGATTATAATTATTTTTAACTAATTCGCGAGTAATTAAGTCGGCAATGCCTTCTTTAAAAATAGGAACAACAATGCCATACTTTGAATTATAGAGAAATTTATCTTTAATATCCGCGATATTAAACTTTTTAGCTAAGCCACTAAAATAACAGATAGGAAACTCTAAACCTTTAGATTTATGAATAGTCATAATTTTAACCGCATCAGAACTTAGATTGCTAGTTTGATATTTGAGATTTAATTCTTCAGTACTAATAGTTTCTAAATAAGTAATAAATTCCGTAATCGTATAGCCATTACTTGCGAGTTCTTTAGCATAAGTCAATAATTTATTAACCCGGGCAATATTAGCTTCAATCTCCCCTATTTTAATAATTTGTTGATAATAATTGGTCTTTGTAATTACCGCTTCTAATATTTGGTTAACAGTTAACTCATTTAGATTATGAGCAAGGTTACTAAAACAAGTGAAGATAGGATTATGATAGAAATCATTGGTTTGATACCACTTAAATATCTGATCATCCGGAATTTCATAAAGGAAACTACGAGCAACAGACGTTAAACAATAACGAAATTCGGTATCGAAATTTTTTGTAGATATTTTATTAAGTAAGATAAGAGCATTTTTAATAATTAAAATCACAATCGCATCTGTTAAGTTTTCATCTTTGTAGATTGTTAAAGGTATATGGAGATATTCAAATATCTGTTTATATAAATCAAAGTTAGTCGCTCGGTCCATTAAAATAGCAAAATCACTATAACTAAGCGGCCGTAATTGTTTGATATCTTTATCATATACTTGGTAGTTATTTTGAATTTTGTCTTGGATATCTTTAGCAATAGTAAATATTTCAATTTCCGCATCGGTATAATCAGGATTTGGTTCATAAGTTTTAATTTGCATATTATAGTTAGTATTAGGTAATAGTTGGGTATCATAATCTAAATTACCATAGACCATTTGATGCGATGTTAAATAGTCAGCACCACCGATTAAATCATCCATTACGCGATTAAAGATTAAATTAATATTCGATAGGACTTCCTTTCTGGAGCGGAAATTCTTTAATAAATCGATTTTACATCCCAAATGATTTTGACTGTATTCAGAATATTTATTTTTAAAGATATAAGGATTAGCATTACGAAAACGATAAATAGATTGTTTTATATCCCCGACCATATAAACATTATTATGCGCGATATAACTAATAAAAGTTTCTTGGATATCATTAGTATCTTGATATTCATCAATCATTATTTCGTGAAAAGCATTAGTTAATTCTTCGCGAGCGCTAGGAAAATCCCGAACGATTTGGATAGCTAAAAGAGCGATATCTTGGAAGTCATATACTTCGTTAGTAGTTTTATATTCTTGGAGCTTTTGGAAATATTCCGTTAAAATATCGATGATAACCATAGTTATTTCTTGAGCATCTAAAAGATCTTTTTTAATATCGAGTAAACTACCGTAATCGGTTAACTCTTTAAAAGGTTTAATAAGAGGAGATAAGATGGTTTCTTTATACTCTTTTACTTCATCAGAACTATTCCGTGGAAGAGGTGGTAACTTAAAGCTTGCGGCCGCGATTAAATCATTTAGATTAGAAGCATTTAATAAAGGAATAATACTCGCTTTTAGCTTATGATAATAATCGGCAGGTACCAAGTATTGAAAGTTATCGATACTCAAAGAAATCTCCGCGACTTTATCTTGTAGAAGGTGAAAGTATTCATTTATTAAGTCATCGAGATGTTTTTCTTGATAAAAGTTGGCAATATAAGTGGCTAAATACTCTTCTTTATTAGGTAAGAGTTCTAAAGAAGAAGCAATTTTAAGAAGCGATTTAATAAGGGTTTTATCATCTTTAACACAGAAATTATTGATTAAATTACTAAAAGCGGAAGTAGGATTTTCATAATAGTGATTAAATACTTCGTCCATTATTTCTTGTTTTTTAATTGTAATGATTGACTCATCAGTAATAGCAATGTCAGAAGAGATATTTAAAAGATAGTGATATTTTTTAACTACCGACAAAGCAAAACTATCGAAAGTGGTAATATAAGCGGCATCGATTAGTTCAAGTTCGTCTTTAAGTTGGGAATGTTCTTTAATATTTTTCCGAATACGGTCTTTCATTTCTTGGGCAGCAGCATTAGTAAAGGTTAAGATAAGAAGCTGATTGATGTGGATACCTTCTTGTAATAAACGAAGAACTCGCGAACTTAAAACCGCTGTCTTACCACTACCGGCACCGGCACTCACTATAATATTAGAACCGGATAAATCGATGGCTTGTTGTTGTTCTTTAGTCCATTTTGGCATTCTTCTCACCTTCTTTCAAAAATTCGAGATTTTTATATTCTTGTAATTTTAAGATATTTTCTTCTTTGCGAAAGCAGATATCTTTAAATTCACAGAAAGCACAACCGTGGTTAATCTTCCCTATTTGTTTAGGATTAATGGCAAAGTCAGCATTGGTGATATTAGCAATAGCATTATCGATTTTTTGAGAAACTAAGTCGATTAATCTGTCCATCGTTTTTGAATCGAGTACTTTAGAGTATTTATAAAAACCGGTAGCTGAGGTTTTTAAACCACGAATAATCTGCGAGTCTTGATAATTATTATCAAACCTTTGTAAGATAGAGGTATCGGCATTGCTATAGCCCTGAAGAAGCAGATTTTTAGTCTTTAATTCTTCATAAGTATGGTTATGGTCATTTAATATTTCATTATTTAAGATTTTTTGGAGATAAAAGCCCGCTACTTTAACATTTTTTAATTTATTGGAATGCTTGGCTAAAAATAAGTAAACCGGGAGTTGCATTTCAATACCATAATAACTATGGTTAAGGTTTAGTTCGGGATTTCCGGTTTTATAATCGATGATGGCAATGACCGTAGCATCATCGTACTCGTGATATTTGACTTTATCGATAAAACCTTTAAAAGTTATTTTGATATTGCCGGCATAATTGATAACAATCTTTTCTTCGTGAAGTTCACTATCTAGTTCGCTATACATATTTTGGTCATTAATCGTCGCAATAATAAAGCGCAATTCTTCTTTTAGTTTTTTTAAGAAGAACTCTTCTTTTTTGCTGTAAGTATCTTTAGCGTGCCGAAGGGCATCATCCCATAAAGTATCAAAGGGAGTTTCCGCGATAAAGGATTTTTCTAAGACTTCGTGGAAGATTATCCCGATCGTTTGCATAAAAGTATCTTCATAAATATTGAGTTTTAAGATGTTATTAAGATAATAGCGAAAACTACAACGGTAATAAGTATCCATACTGGAATAAGATAAAGTAAGACCATCTTGTAGATAACTAGCTAAGTCACTAGCTAAGATTTGTTTGTAGCTATTATCATAAGTATTGTAAGGTAAGTCGGGATAGTTACTACTTAAAAGGTCTTGATAAGGATTAGTTATCCCATATTTATGGAAATTATCGTAGGACTTAGCAAGATAGAGTTCATTATATAAATGCGAGTTAGTAAAGTTATCATTGATTACTTTAGTTAGGGGATAATTTAATTCTTCGTTAAGACTAGATAAATAACAAGGATTGCCTTCATAAGTTTCTTTGGTTGTAATAAAGACATTTTGCGTACTAATAATCTTTTGGTAGGCATTAATTCTTTCAATTTTATTAAGTTCGTGACAATCTAGTAAACCTAGTTCGGTTAGTTCGCTATTATTTAAAAACTC
The DNA here is from genome assembly GCA_947624955.1 of uncultured Bacilli bacterium. Taxonomy (GTDB): domain Bacteria; phylum Bacillota_I; class Bacilli_A; order RF39; family UBA660; genus CALVJF01. The sequence continues at coordinate 44,409 of CANQMM010000002.1, forward strand.
TTCATCTTTATGAATACGGGGAATGCTTCCTTGATTAAAATTAAGTAAAAAGACATACTCATCATCTTGAATATTTAAAGAGTTAAAGTTACATTCGGTAACAGCATTTTTAAGAGGTTTATTTTTAAGATAAGTATTTTTTAAATCACTAATAATTAGGGGTTTAATCTCTTCTAAATTGGGAATAGAGATATATTGATTATAGAGATTAATGAGTTCCTCATTAAGGGGATTAGCTTCTTGGAAGACGCTTGTAGGGTCAGCTAAATTTTCGAGAAACTTTTGAGCAGGTACAGTACCAAAAAGACTATTTTTTTCTAGAAGATTATAAGGAATTTTAAAAATCGTAAATAAACGTTTAATAATTGGATAGTAATCTTCGGTTAAATTAGTTAAATAGATTTTATTAATAGCGATACCGGATTTTATTAGTTCAATTATTTTATTAGCAACAAAGGTTACTTCTTCTTCGATGGTAGGTAAAGAATAAATATTGTGGATAAATTGGTTTTGACTAACAGTTTTTTCTTCTTCGACATCGGTAATAGATTTTAGATAAGTAAGCAATTTAGATTTATCTTGACTAGTAAAGTCCCCATAAAATATAACGGTATTATTTTTTAGAAAATCTGGGAATAAAGGATTAATTATGAGGAGATTATGATTTAGTAAATCTTGTTTAATCTTAACTAAGAAATTTAATTTTGAACTTTGATATGTTTTATCTTCAATATAATAAAGATTAGCTAAATAGATTTTAGCAACTTGATAATTAAGATGATATTTATTCATCAAGTATAATAGTGTTTGGATATCATAATCATAAAACAATTCTTTTTTAAATTCTTTTAAGGTATAAAATTTATGAGGTTGTAAGGGTTGCTTACTGAGTTTTTTGATTAAGTCTTGCTTATTATTCTCGACAAGATATATTTTTTGATTATGCATAATACCACCTACTAGCTAAATATATTTTATCATAGTTTTTCAATAATAAAAAAATATCTTTTGGGAAGATATTGGTTAACGGTTCATTAATTTAATTAAGACTATCATCAAGATAACAAAACCGATGCCGATTAAGGTAATGGTTGCAAATTGTTCACCAAACATTTTAGCAAGAAAATTAAAAATGGTATCATAGATTCCAATAAAGAAATCTTTGATGTCAGCAAAAGCATCAATAAATTCATCTTTAATGGTCGTTAAAAATCTACTCATATTAGTCACCATAATAATTATAATATGGTATTGATTTTTATTCAATAATTTGTTAAACTAACATTACTTATGGCGGTGTTGGTGAAGTGGTTAACACACCAGATTGTGGCTCTGGCATGCGTGGGTTCGATCCCCACATACCGCCCCATTTTTGAATTATACACACCCTTGTGTGTCGAAGAGTTAAAAGTTCGTAATAGGAATATTATGGACTTTTTCTTTGGAGACATTTTTCAGTTCATGATTATATCTAAAAAAAATTAATTTACTTTATTTCGTATAAGTGATTAAAATTAAATTTATTTTATGATAAAATCTTAATAGATAGATTAATTTGTGTGGAGTTAAAGAAAGGGTTAAAATTATATGAATCGAAATTATGTGGAAAGTTGGTTAAAGAATTTAAAAGATTATTGGTTCAATAAAGAGATCGATAGAGCTGTTTCCTTATTTAAAAATACTAGCTTTTATCAAGAGACACCATTTATGAAACCATATACGACACTTGAAGAAATTAATGAAGAATGGCAACACGTCATAAATGAAGATATTCAAAATATAGAAATTAATATTTTAGCTATTGATGATTATACGGTAATAGCCCATTGGATTTTAAAACAAAATAATCAAGATTTTGATGGAATATATGAAATTAAATTTAATGAAAAATTAGAATGTATTTATTTTAAGAGTTGGGAAATGACGGATAAGTAACCGTCCTTTTATTGAATGTCTAGGTTATGATAAAATGATATTAGAGTTATTTGCGGAGTTGAACTTATGGTTAGTTCTAGGCGCTTTTTAATGTAAGAAATAAAATAGATAAAGAAAGGAATAGATAATATGGAAAATAAAGTGGTTTTAGTAACCGGGAGTGCAAGAGGCATTGGTAGAGCAACAGTAATTGAATTTGCTTCTAGAGGATATAATGTGGTAATTAATTATATTGAAAGTAAAGAAGAAGCTAATAAATTGAAAAACGATATAGAAAGAGATTTTAATGTAAAAGCATTAGTAATTGGGGCAGACGTGGCAGATGAAAAGCAAGTTAAAAATATGGTAGATACTATCATAAAAGAATTTGGTAGAATTGATGTTTTAGTTAATAATGCTGGCATTGTCTTTGATAGAGAGTTTAAAGATATTACGGTTGATGAATTTAAAAGGACTTTGGAGGTAAATGTTTTAGGAGCATTTATTGTATCAAGAGAAGTAGCAAAATATATGCAAAAAGGTAGTGCCATAGTAAACGTATCATCAACTAATGGAACAAAAACGATATCTCCGGAATGTTTAGATTATAATATTTCCAAAGTAGGATTACAAAGTCTTACAAGAGATTTAGCATTTCAGTTTAAACCAAATATAAGAGTAAATGCTATTGCAATTGGATGGGCGGATACGGATATGAATAAAGACTTACCTCAAGATTATATCGATGAGGAAACAGCGAAAATATATTTGGAAAGATTTGCTAATCCAAAAGAAATTGCTAAGACGATATACTTTTTAGCAAGTGATGATGCTAGTTATATCAATAGTGAGATATTGACAATTGATGGCGGTTATTAAAAGGGGATAAGATAAAAGCAACAATAGGAATTTTATTGTTGCTTATTTTTTAATTTGTTATCAATGTTCGTTTTGATATTTAGAAGAATTTCTCGTGGAGTTTTAATATCAGGGAAGGCTTTTAATAAGCGACGATGGAGATAATTCTTTTGCGAAATAATCTCCCTTACTCGTTTAGTAATAGCTTCAGTGTAATCTTTTTCAGCGGATTTAATTTCATTACGAATGCTTTTAATGATAAAGAAAGAAATAATATTATCAGCAATGTATATTACTGATAAAATAATAACAATTGTCAATAATACCGGATAAGATATTTTATTTAATATATTAGTAAAGAAGGGATTAATAATATTGACAATAATTAAACCGAGAATGCCAAAAGGAATAAGGGTCTCTAAACAGATACGACCATTAATATTATATTTTCGGTCACTATAATCCCACCACCGGGCTTTAAATATCTTTTCTAAAAGATAGCTAGTAAAATATTCTAGAACTGAACAAATGAGCATTGCCATAATAAATAGCGTAAATGGTTGATTAGAATACTTATTTAAAAATAGTAAAATTAGAAGGCAGCCATGACCATATATTGGACAGATTGGACCGATTAAAAATCCCCTATTGATTAATTTATGATCTTTGACAAAAGTAAAGCCGACTTCAAGTAACCACCCGATAAAAGCATATATGAAAAATAATGCAATATATAAAACTACTTTATCCATAATATCACCTACATATAAATTATATCAAAATATTTAAAAAAAAGAAAAAACAATTATTTTTTCTTAATTAAGAATTTATCACAAGATGCTAGAACTGCTGGTAACAAGAGTAAGATCAATAATGTAGAGCAAATACTTCCTTCCGAAATAGTCATACATATCTTAGCAGTAATCGCAGAAGCAAAATAACCAACGATTAGAGTAACGATAATTAAGATTGAGGCACTTGTGGTAATAGTATGGATGGAATTATTATAAGCACTAATTAATGAATCTTTAATACTTTGCGTCGCACGAGCTTCCTCATAATAAGATGTATATAAAATAGCATAGTCAATGGTTGCACCCATTAAGATACTTTGAACAATGAGGATAGATATAAAGTAAACATCGCCACCGAAGGAAAGAATACCCATTGTTAAGAAAACAGCACACTGAATTAGCAATACTAAAACGATTGGAATTAAAAGAGATTTAAAGGTAAAGGCTACAACAACGAAGATAAATATCATAGTGAGGATAGTAATTAGATTTAATTCACCTTGGAATGTTTTACTCATTTCATAAGCCATTGGTGAATCACCCGCGATAAAGCCACTAATATTATGACTTTGTAAATCTTGTTCTAATGATTCTATAAAATTAAAGGTTTCCTCTCCTTCCGGAGTTAATTTAGAATTAATAACTAGACGAGAATACTCTTGACCTACGAGTAATTCCTTAGCATCTTTGATAGTATCTTGAGAGTTGATAATATCGTTTCTTCTTTCTTCATCGATAAAATCTTGAAAACGTTCATCATTTAAGATAGTCGTATTTAAATAATTAACAAACTCTTCAATAGTTAAGCGATAATCAGGATCGTATTCCTTTTCACTACCGTAATAGATATAGACTAATTCGATTAAGTTAGGATCGAGGTCATCTGCCAAAGGTGAAAGCGTTTGGTAAGCTTGAGTACTTGTATAAGTCGTGTGATTTAAAGCAGCATTAATGATGGCATTAACGCTATTTAAACGCGTAATGGTAGAGGCATCAAATGATTGATTATAGGTAGGATTTTTAGCAACATCTGTAAGTAAGAAATTAATAAACTCCCGATAAGATAATTTATCTTGATAAGATTTTACTTGGGTATCGTATAGCGAATATAGTAAAGCGGTCTTATCCGAAGGGATATTTAAGATAGACGCTACTTGAGTAGAGGATAATGGCTGGTTACTAAGTGTTAATTGCATTACGGTATTTAATAAAGTTAACTTAGAAATAGTTGGTGTATCCAATGCAGCTTTTTGATTAGTAATTAAGAAGTTTACGAATTCGACAGGAGACAAACTTGGGTTTTCTTTACTTACTAAACCAATTAAGTTGTAGATAAAGTTGATGTTATGAACATCTTCTTGCATTAACTCGGCAAGGGCTTCTTTAGAAAATTTAGTCGGATTACTCATTAAGATAGAATTATTAGCAAGCATTTCAATACTTGCGGTATCGACATTAGCTAAATATGTTGTATTTTGTTTTAGATAGATAATCGTACTTACTATTTCGTTGATAGTATATTCTTTGGTATTGGGACTAGCTAAAAGTAAAATTTTTTGGACTAGGTCGGTATCGAGACCAAAGAGATTAGCTAATTCTTGAGCATTTAAGGATTTAGTAATCAATTCTTGATTAGTAAAGGTGGTCAAAAGACGAAGATTTTCTTTAGTTGTGGTATCAAAAGAGGCATTATATTGGGAATTAGGTAAAACTTTTTGATTAAGGAAACTAATAAATTCCGGTAATGGTATATTAGTAGTTAAATGCTTAGAATGATAATAAGTAAGTAAATCTTGGACATTATTTTCGCTAATATTGAGCATAGTAGCAATTTCTTTAGTGGAATGCTTTTGATCGATTAAAGATTCATCGACGAAGTTTTGTAAACGGTCGATATCTTTGCGCATGGATTCTGTTAGATGGGAAGCCATTTCTGGATTATCATAGACATCGCTTTTAATAAATTTAATTAAATTAGCTAAAGTTACTTGGGATGTTGGTTGATTGTGATAATAAGTATAATAGATGATTTTAGTTAAGTAATCCTCAATCGTAATTTCACTACCTAAATCTTGTAGTTGAGGATTTAATTCATCATAAGTTAAAGTTTCATTAATGGTGTTACCATAGCAAAGGAGTTCATCAATTTGTTCATTATCTCCGAGTTCTTGGCAATATTCAGCAACTTTTTCTTCTTCACTATTGGGATAAATGATAGCCATTTGATTATTGAGCGTAAAGACTTGATCGATTTCATCAGCTCCGGAGTTAGTATAAACAATACCTAGATTGCCTTTTAAAAAGAAAGAGACAACAAAGATAACGATAAACAGAATGGAAGCTAGATGACGAACTTTAAAACTGATTTTACCTAAAAAGTCTAATTTAATAATTGGGCATTTTTTACTTGTCTTTTGAATTAAATTATCGCAAAGTAAGATTAAACCTGGTAGACAAGTAAAGATACTAACTAAACTTAATAAGACCCCTTTAGCTAAAACTAATCCTAAGTCGCGACCGATGGTAAAGCTCATAAAGATTAAAGCGAGTAAGCCGACAATGGTGGTAACTGAACTACTAGAAATCGATTGAAAAGCGTGTGACATGGCATTTTTCATCGCCTTTACTTTATCTTTTTCTTGAGCCCTTTCTTGACGGTAACGGTTCATTAACATAATGGAATAATCCATCGATAAAGCCATTTGCAAGATAGCAGCAATCGAACTAGTAATATTAGATACAGATGGGAAAATAATATTCGTTCCGCTATTAAGCATGACGGCAATAAATATGGTAATCAAGAATAAGAATGGTTCGATATAAGATTCAGACATAATGATTAAGATGATGGTAGCACTACCAACAGCTAGAGCAATAATATAAAATGGTAAAACACTTTTATTATAGTTAGTAGCATTACCGGAGGTATCGACTAGAGATTCCGCAAATTGTGTAGTTACGGCATCATAGACATCACTTACCTCTTGGGAGTCTTCTTCCCCATCGATGGTTAACGTAAAAAGAACATAATTATCTTTTTCTTCTTGGGTAACGTCCGTGACATTATCTAAGTTAGTTAAATAGGCATTAGCTTCTTGGATTTCGTCATCGTTCAAATCTTTTAACATCAGATTCAGCGTGCTAGTGTTTTCGGCAAATTCACTTTCCATAATGTCCAATCCCTGGCGGGTAGATGAAGTACTTGGCAAGTATTTAGCCATATCATAATTAATTTTAACTTTCGTTGAAATAAATACAGAAATAATCGCTAAGATGCTGAAAGTTATTAATAAGTAATTTCTTTTTTCAACAATAAAATCGGTAATTTTTCGCATGGTAATTTCCCCTTTCTTAAGGAACAAACTGCATTATAACAAGATTACAATAATTAAGTAAATAGCAAATTATTAAATATTGTCTAAATTTTGACAATGTATATATTTTTGTTCAAAAATATGTTATAATGAGCACACATATTAATGTATGCAAGGAGAGATAAAAAATGAAAGTAAAAGTTTTAAATTCTTCATCAAGAAAAACTAGAGAAAGAATTAAAAAGTCATTTGCGCTATTAATGAAAGAAAAACAAAGCTTAAATAGAATAACGGTTACGGATTTAGTTAAGGAAGCGGATATTACTAGAAGTGCTTTTTATACGCATTATGATAATATTTACGATGTTGCTAAGGATTTACAAGATGAAACATTTCACGTATTACTTACCGATATTGATAAGTTATATACTTTAGAAAATATCGATGAATACTTTGATGAGATATTTGCTTATATTAAGAAAAACGAAGAGATCTATTCGATGATTCTCGCAAGTAACGACCCATTATTTTTTACCGAAAGGCTTGGGGAATTATTAACTACTAAATTGATTGGCTTATTAGGTCTTGATACTTCTAAGAATAATTTAAAATTACGAATTATTTTATTTATCGATGGGAGTACGAGCATTTTAATTAGAAAATTTAGAGGAGAAATACAAGTTTCTTTAGAAGAAATCAACCAAAATATGAAAGATAACTTTAAGTTATTATTTATGAATTAAATATTGCCAAATGACGATATTTATACTATAATAACTCCTTGTTTTAAAGGGGTGGCATAAATGGATGATGATTCAATTGAAAAATTAATGAATGGCGATGTAGACTTTTTAGATGATTTTTCCGCTCTTAGTCGAACTATTTTAGCGGGACAAATCAGGAGAAGCCCCAATGCTAATGAAATTATTAGAAGTTTTATTTCCCTAATAATCGATAAACTACCCTATTTTTGTTTCAATTTAATATATGATAATGCGGAATTTGATAATGAGTTAAGATATTTATTAAATTACTATATTAAATATAATGATATTGAAGAATTTGAGTTTAGAGGAATGTTATTTAATACTCCCGCTGGTAAAGATTATGCTCTAGATAATATGGAGTTATTATGTAAAGATGAAAATATGTTAAATATCATATTTGAATTTATCTTTAGAGATATGGATAAAAATATGGACTTAGTTAAATTATTTTATTTACATAGCGACTTACATATTAGATATTTATTTATGAAGTATATAGTGGAACATCATCCAGAATTAATAAATGTTATTTATGATGATTTTATGAAATATTTAACTAGTTATACTTTTCTTGAAGGAGAACAACTGATGATTGAGCCGGAACTGATGGCAGAAGCCGATATTAGTGATTTAGCTGTAGCAGTTTTAAAATCGCCTTTAGATAGAGATATATGGGCAAAATTAAAAACTTATATTTTAGAAAAATACCGAGAGAACTCTCTAGCTCGGAATTTGTTGGAACCGGAAGCTGATTATAAAGAAGATAATTCATTTACTTTCGTTAACTCTCCGGAATTAGTGGATGAATTTAAGCAAGATGCTGATAGATTATTTTTAACTTCATCTAATTACCGATTTACAATTTTTACAGATTACGTAGGAACTTTATCGAAGGATGTAAGAAAGAAGTATGAGGAATTTATTAAATGTTTCTATCGAAAAGAACGACCATACAACCTGCAGTACGATATCGAGATGGTTTATGAACATTATTTAGGTAGCAAGTTGGAAAGCTACGTTGATAAGTATTTAGGATTAAGTAAAAGTAAAGTTACAAGATTTATTGGTAGTGGAACTTGTGCGTGTTGTTATCAAATTGGGGATTTTGCTTTTAAATTACTTTTACATAAATGGTCGAGAGAAGAAGAAGTTTGCCCGAATTCTTACTTAATTGTCAAAAATTATGAAGCAGATTATGTAAGAGATAAATGGGGAGTTATTCGTGCGGGGATTGAGGTGCAACCTTATTTACATCGGGGAATGGATGCCGTACCATTTGCGGTTTTAGACTTTTGGAAAGCGGAGTTAGCTAAACAAGGGTATTACTGTATGGATATGTTAGTTAAAAAGGGGAAAGTGGAAAATTGTCGCTTACTAAACAGCTACCTCGATGCTGATTGTGATGATCCGGGAAGTTTGCCAGATACTTTTAAAGAATATCCAGTGGTGTTAATTGATCGGGACTTAGTTTTTAAATTAGGATATACACCAACCTATGTTAGAGTAAGTGGTGGATATTATAGCGGATATTAAAAATAGAGGGATGAAAATGACAAGTTTAGAAAGACTTAAAAATGGAGATGTAACAGTACTTGATAGTTATCCATTTAATAATTTTGATTATTTAGCTTTAATGATTAGGCAAAGAAGTGATGCAACAGAGATAGTTAGAGGATTTATTAAGAAAGTGCGGGATACTAAACCGGTGTTTTGTTTTCATATTATCTATGATCAAGAAGAATTTAAAGACGATTTGCAGTATTTATTAGATAATTGTTTGGATTTTGCACAAATAAGAAGCGAGGAATTAGAAGCTATGCTTTATCAAACAAGTGTGGGAAAACCATATATTAAAAGACATCTTCTAGAATTAGAAAAAGATGAAGAAAAACTGAGAATAGTTTTTGGCTTTATAATGCGCAATTTAGAACAAAATATGGATTTATTAAAGATATTTTATTTGCATCAAAATTTACATGTGAGATTCTTGTTTATGAAATTTATAGTTAATGAACAGCCAGAGATGTTAGATATTATATATGATGATATTATGAAATATCTATTTATCCAGTATGATGATGGTAGTATAGAGTTAATGAGGGATGAGGATATATGTGATTTAGCTAAAGCAATACTGCTAGCAAATCTAGATAAAAAGATTTGGTTAAGATTAAAAGAATATATTTTAACGGCATATCCGAAAAACTCATTAGCTTATAAACTATTATTTAATGGTTTCCATATGGAGGGAAAGCTATTGGCAAAAGATCTTGTAACAAATAGAATCTTAGAAAAAGAATTTACGGATGATGCGGACCGACTATTTACTTCTTCTCGAAAAGGAAAACTCTTGATTTTTGATGGTTATAAAGATTATTTAACTGAGGAAATTAGACAGCAATTTGCTAGTTTTTTACGAACTTTTACACGACCAGATTTGTCAACTTTCCCGGGGGATGATGTATACCGAATTTACAAAGCTGATTTAGGATGTAAATTAGAAGAATATGTGGAGACTTACTTAGATTTAAGTAAGAACAGAACTACTGGTTTTATTGGATCAGGTACTTGTGCTTATTGCTACCGGATTGGCGATTATGTTTTGAAATTAATTATGCGGAAGTATATACAAGACCCAATGGACCTTCGGTCATACTTAATAATTAAAACGTTTGAAGAAACCTATGTAAGAGACGAATCAGGAATAATAACCGCCGGTTTAGAAGTTCAGCCGTTGCTAACAAAACAAATTAGTGAGGTGCCTAGTGATGCGTATTCGCGTTTATTAGCGAGTTTTAAGGATGAAGAATTATTATGTCAAGACGTTATACCCCGTAATTTTATGTTACTAGATAGTTATTTGGACGCCGATTGTGATGATCCGGAAAGTTTACCAAAATGGTTTAAACAATATCCAATGGTTTTAGTAGACAAGGATTTAGTATTTAAATTAAAAAAATAACTTGGAGAAAGGAGGAAAGAGGAAAATGGAATCTAGTGATAAGCTTTTACTAAAAGACCCCTTTGAAAGATTAAAAGAGGGAGATGTCGATTACTTTATCAATTTAAGCGTAGGAGATATATTTATTTTAATAAGAATGCTCAAACAAGTAGACAAAGAAGAAAGAAAAGAAATTATTAAAGGCTTTATTGATAAAGCTTTGGATATTAAGCCAAAATATTGTTTTGATTTAGTTTTTGATGAAAAAGATTTTCAAGAAGAAACTATTTATTTAATTACTAATTATATAGAAAGTGAATATTTAGATGAAGCCTATAAGGGGGATTATATAAATTATTTTAAAGCTTTATTAAGTAAGGAATTTATTGAAGATAATTTAGAGAAGCTAGAAAAGGTATGTGAGCGTTTATTTACTTTGGTTTTAGGATATATTCTAGATAATTTTAGCGAATGTAATGCTTTAGTGATGCATTTTGCTTGGCATCCGAACTTGCATATTAGATCTTTATTTATGAAATTAATTGTTCAGCAATATCCTAATTTGTTAGGAGTCATTTATGAAGATTTATTAAGCGTTCTTGTTATTAATGATGGAGATAAAACTATATTGATGGACCAAGATGATATTAGTAATTTAGCAGTGGCAATATTTAATAGTAGTTTAGATAAAAGTCTATGGTGGAAATTAAGGCAATATATTTTAGATAACTACCCCACTAATTCTTTAGGCGGTTATTTATTAGAAAAATATCCGGCTTATGATGAAGAAGAAGGATATACGGATTTAAAAGAAAGACCGGAGGCATTAGAAGAATTTAAAAGAGATGCCGACTTATATTTTTTAACTTCGGCACGTCATAAATATTATATATATCTTGAACAAAGTGAGAGTTTATCCAATAATGTTTGCCGGAAATTAGAAATTTTATTGAGTCATTATGGAGCTCGATCTTTATACCATCCGGATATAGAAAGAATCTATAAGTATGGTTTAGGGCAAAAATTAGAGGAGTTAACGGAAAAGTATTTAGATTTAAGTAAAAGTAAAATAACTAGATTTATTGGGTCAGGTACTTGTGCAAGTTGTTATCAAATTGGGGATTATGCAATTAAGTTAGTATCACAAAAATATTCTCGGGAAGAAACACTGGTTCCTCGGTCTTATCTAATACTTCCTACCTTTGAAGAAGAATACGTACGCAATGCAAATAACTGTGTACTAGCAGGGATCGAGGTACAAAGACTACTGACAAGATCAGCTATTGGCATACCATCATCAGTTTTACTTTTCTTTAAAGAAGAATTGCGAAAACAAGGTTATCGTTTAGGAGATACATTAATTAATGGTCAAGCTGGAGATAATTGTATGCTTCTCGATAGTTACTTAGATGCCGATTGTGAGGACCCGGAAAGTTTACCAAATACTTTTAAGGAATACCCTTTAGTTTTAATTGACCGTGACCAAGTATATAAACTTTCTTATAACTAAGAAGACAGTAATATAAAAAATACTCCAAAGTAAGGAGTATTTAGTAACAAACTGGTAGCCTATAAGGGAATTGAACCCTTGTCTTCTCCGTGAGAGGGAGATGTCTTAACCTCTTGACTAATAGGCCATAAGGTAATGTCTTTAAAGACATTACTAATTCTAACATAAATTATTAGGAGTTGCAATAAATTTAAATAATTTTTTAATTTTATACAATACATAATGACCCCAGGTTATTATGTATTTTTTTATTATAGGTAGTATAATAACGGGTCAG
>CANQMM010000003.1 GCA_947624955.1 uncultured Bacilli bacterium
TCCAAATGGAGGCCGCCAGTATTTGGCCTTATAGGCCTTAGCGAAAAACCACGTCTTATAGGCGTGGATTTTTATTTGTAGCAAAATTTTCCAATGATAACGCTTATAAAAATTTTTACTATTGCCAGAATGCAAAGCAATTAATTAAATGTTATTAAAATAAATAATATGTTAACTAGTATTTCCCGGGAAATATGTTTCACGTGGAACATAAAAATTAGTTGAACTTTATAGTTAAATTTGTTATTATCTATTCGTGCAACAAATATATTGGAACTTGGTCAGGGTCGGAAGACAGCAGCCATAACATTCCCTGTTTGTGTGCACTTTTTTAATGTGAGGTGGATTTTATGAATTGGAAATTTATGGATATAGCAATAGCTGAAGCAATTAAAGGAGCTAAGAAAGATGAAGTACCTATTGGAGCAGTAATTGCAAAAGGCAACAAGATATATACAAAAGGATATAACAATCGAATTAAATCCCATTTAGTAACTGGCCACGCCGAAGCAATAGTTATTAACAAAGCGTGTAAAAAATTAAAGTATTGGAAATTGAATGACTGTGAATTATACGTTACTTTGAAACCTTGTAAGATGTGTATGGAAATAATCAGGGAAGCGGGAATAAAAAAAGTCTATTATTTATTAGATCCTTTAAAAGAAAAGGAAAATAGATATAAGGATGAGGTAAATTATATTAAAACAGCAAATGAAATTTATGAAAAAAAGTACGAAGAAATATTACAAAAATTTTTTGAAAATAAACGCACAAAATAGTGCTTTTTTTATGGGCATTTTTAGGTAATAATGATATAATGTTACTAACAGGTTGAGGTGAAAATCGAATGAATTATAAAGTGCTTTACAGAAAATACCGACCTAAGGATTTTGATAATTTGATTGGTCAAGATTATACTAAAAAAATGCTTACAAATATCATCGATTCAGGGAAGATTGGACACGCATATATTTTTACGGGCCCTAGAGGAACCGGGAAAACTAGCAGTGCGAAGCTGTTTGCTAAAGCAATCAATTGCCTTGACTGTCATAATGGTAATCCTTGTGGAAAGTGTACTAATTGTGAACAGTTTGCTAGTTCTCCTGACATTATCGAAATTGATGCTGCTTCAAATAATGGTGTAGACGAAATAAGGGAGTTAATTGATAATGTTAAATTAAGCCCTAGTACATTAAAATACAAAGTTTATATAATTGATGAAGTTCATATGTTATCTGCGAGCGCTTTTAATGCTTTACTACTAACTTTAGAAGAACCCCCAAGTCACGTTGTATTTATTTTAGCTACGACGGATATTCAAAAGGTACCAATAACTATATTATCAAGGTGTCAGCGTTTTGATTTTCGACCAATTGATACAAAGCATTTAATAGAGCGCCTAGAGTACGTTAGTAAAGAGGAAAAAATTAATATAACGCCGGAGGCCTTAGAAGAAATCGCTTTTATTTCGGCGGGTGGAATGCGTGATGCGTTAAGTATTTTAGATCAAGTTGCTGCTGATAATGAAAAAGTAGACGTAGATACGGTAATCACTAATTTTGGAACGATTTCAGGGGAAAGAATAAAAAAATTTGTTGATGATTTTCTAGAAAATAAGGTTAATGAAGTATTAAAATTTCTCCAGGATGTTAGCGATAAAGGAATATATTATAGCGTTTTTCTAGAAAAATTAATTCTAGAATTAAGAAATAGAGCGGTTCTTATTAAGTTAAATAAATTAAAGTACGACTTCCAAATTATTTATGATTTGATAATTGAACTTAATAATTGTTTATCTAATATAAACATAAATATTAATCCTTATACTTTAATTGAAATGGCTATCTTGAAATATTTACAACCTAGTGGGGAAAATACAGATGCAAAACAGTTTGAAGAAATAAAAGAAGAAAAACCAAGTTTACCATCTGAGGAAAAAACGATTGCTAAGCCGGAAAAAGTGGAAAAAAATATTTCCCGGGAAATAAAAGAGGTAAAAGAAACGAGCAAAAAGGAAAAAGTAAGTGATGAATTTGTTAAAATTCGCGTAAATAATTGTTTTGTTGGAGCTAATAAGGAGGCGAAACAAAAATTTGCTGAAAAATGGCGCGACTTACTCGATCAACTAGCAGTTACGGATATGTATATGATGTCACTATTAGCTGATTGTGAAGTGGAAGCAGCATCCGAAAATTATGTAATTATCAGTTGCAAAGTTGACTCCACAAATGCTTTAATAAATAGTTCAATTAAGGAGATTGAAACATTATTTATGAATTTGTATAATATTGATTGTAGGTTTGTTGCTTTAACAAAAGACGAATGGCAAAAAGTCAAAGAGGAATATATCGCTAATCTAAAAAACAAGGTTACTTATACATTAATTGATGAAGAATATGAAGAGGCCTTAAGTGAAGAAAGTGACGAACTAGAAAAGTTAGCAAATGAAATATTTGGGAGTTCGAATATCGAATTTGAATAGGAAAGAGGAATAATATATGAATATGCAAGCAATAATGGCCCAAGCTCAGAAGATGCAACGCGATGTAATGAAAAAGAAAGAAGAAGTTGATAATAAGGAATTTATCGGGAAATCTGAATGGGTGGAAGCTGTTGTAATGGGAAATAAAACAGTTAAAGAAATTCGGATTATTAAAGAAGGCACAATAGATGACGAGGACCGTGAAGTTTTACAAGATATGTTGGTAATTGCAATTAATGATGCTATGGCACAAATAGATAAAGAAATGGAAAAAGCGATGGGCCCTTATGGGAATGCTTTAAATGGCTTATTCTAATGATATATCCAAGTAATTTAGCAGATTTAATTGATAGTTTTCGAAAATTACCAGGAATTGGAGAAAAAACCGCGGAGAGGCTTGCTTTATCGATTGTCGATTTTAAGCAGGATGATGTGGAATTTTTTGCCAATAGTTTAGTTAGTTGCCGAAACAAATTACATCGATGTGCAGTTTGTGGACATATAACGGACAAAGAAATATGTGATATTTGTAGTGATGAGCAACGCGATGGTAAAACTATTTGCGTTTTAGAAGATTATAAAAGTGTCTTCGCTTTTGAAAAAGCGGGAAATTATCGCGGAAAGTATCACGTATTAAACGGCCTTATTTCCCCGATTGATGGAATAAATCCGGAAGATATCAACATTTCTTCGTTGTTTAAGAGAATTGAGAATGAAAAAGACGTCGAGTTAATTATTGCCCTTAAATCAACGGTGGAAGGAGAAGCAACGTCTCTATATCTTCAAAAAGTCTTGGAAGGTCGTGGGGTAAAAATTTCCCGTTTATCTTATGGTATTTCAATGGGAACGGAAATCGATTATCTTGATGAGATGACTTTGGATAGGGCTTTGGAAGATAGAAAAGTAATATCATAAGTCCGAAAGTTTTTCATAAAATTTATTGAGGGATTTTATGAAAAAAATATTTAATGTAGTTAAAAAAGTATGTATTGCAATATTTTTACTTTATGGTCTTAATGTATTAATTTCAGCATTAGATATTATGATTCCAATTAATATAGTTACGGTGGCTACAGTGACGTTGCTTGGTATTCCGGGGCTTTTATCTTTAATAGTTATGGTATTTCTATTATAGTAGGTGGTTTTATGGTAGTAGCAGAGGAAATAGGAAAAATATATAAGCGTTATCATGAGGACAAGCTCGCTCATGCTTTTTTGCTTGAAACTAATGATGTTAATAAGTGCTATAAAGACGTACTAGAACTAGTCAAAATGCTAAATTGTCCTTATGAATATAATGATAGCTGTAATCGAGAATGTAATTTATGTACTTTGGTTGATACTTTAAATCTACCTAGTTTAATTGTAGTTAATCCGGAAGGGATGAGTATTAATAAAGACCAAATTTTAGCTTTACAAGAGAGATTTTCTACTAAACCGGTATATGCCAAATTTAATATATATATTATAAATGATTGTGACCGTTTAAATGCTTCTTCAGCAAATACAATGTTAAAATTTTTAGAAGAACCAACAGATGATATACTAGGTTTTTTTATAACTAAAAACAAAGAAAATGTGATTAGTACTGTAAAAAGTCGTTGTCAAATAATGCGGGTTATGTATAATCAAGATGAAAACCAAGATGATAAATACACTGAACTTTGTAATTATCTCAATGATGTCTATAAATGCGATTATGATACAATGTATATTAACCGCAAAGATTTTGTTGAAACAATGGGTGAGCGAAAAGGACTAGAAGAAGCTTTTGGATGGATGATCCAAGAATTTGTAAATTATAATTTTGATTTGCTTGGCGAACCGAGAAATAGTAAAATAGTTAAAGAGAGCTTTAGTAAAAAGCTAAATGTGAAGAATATTGGAAAAGGAATCGATATTTTAAAAAAAATTTTGCTTATGTTAAGAAATAATGGTAATATTGATTTAATTTTAGATATGTTCTACTTTGAAATGAGGGATTTAGATGTATAAATACTATGGTGTTTCGTTTAAAAGTGATGGAAAAATATATATCTTTAAGTTTGAAGAAGATTTAGATAAGGGAACTAATGTCATCGTCGAAACAGAAAAAGGGTTACAGTTTGGGAAAATTAATATCTTAATTGATGAAGAAGACTTAAAGTTAAGTATCGAAAACATCAAGAATATCGTAAGGGTTGCGACGGAAAAAGATGAGGCAATACAAGCGAAGAATATGAAAGATAGTAAAAATGCTCTTGCGAAAGCGGTGGATTTTGCTAAAGAATTAGAATTAGATATGCATTTCATCGATGCTAGTTATACTTTTGATAGAAAACAATTACTTTTTAACTTTATAGCAGATGACCGAGTAGATTTTAGAGAACTTGCTAAACGCTTAGCGGGTGTTTATCGAACAAGAATCGAGTTACGGCAAATCGGGGCGCGTGATAAAGCACGGGAAGTCGGCGGTATTGGTGCTTGTGGCCGAAAATTATGCTGTTCTTCATTTTTAAATCATATCGACGTGGTAAGTATGAGTATGGCTAAAAATCAGAATATCGCGTTAAATCCTTCAAAGATAAATGGCTGTTGTGGAAGATTACTTTGTTGTTTGGCTTATGAAGATGAAGAATATATTCGGTGTAGTAAAGGTTTACCAAGTGTTGGACAGAAAGTGAATACAGAATTTGGGAATGGGCAAGTAGTTAGTGTCGATATCTTAAGCAGAAAATATATTGTCGATATCAATGGTGAAAAGAAAGAAGTTGTATTAAATTAAAGTGGCAAATGTAAAGAATGATTTATTCGATTATGGTTTACAAATTTATCAATATGAAGATAGCTTTAAATTTAGTTTAGATTCAATTTTACTAGCGGAATTTGTAGATTTGAAACCTTCGATTAAGACAATTGTGGACTTTTGTACGGGAAATGCTCCGGTACCGTTAATTTTATCGACGAAAACCAAAGCCAAAATTTATGGTTTTGAGATTCAAAATAATATTTACGACTTAGCTAAAATGTCTGTAGCGGCGAATAATTTAACTGATCAGATTGAAATATATAATGCGGATTTAAAAGAAGCCTTAGAATATACGCTACCGGAAAGCATCGATGTCGTAACTTGCAATCCACCATATTTTAAAGTCAATAAAGATGCAATGATTAATGAAAACGAAGAGAAAGCCATTGCTCGGCATGAAATTAAAGCAACTTTAGAAGATATAGTTATTACTTCAAAATATGTATTAAAAAATAAAGGAGCTTTATATTTTGTCCACCGGCCGGAACGTTTAGAGGAATTAATTCAGTTATTGAGTAAATATAATTTTAGAATAAAAAAATTACAGTTTATCTATGCAGGATTTAATAAGGAAGCTATAATGATATTAGTTAAAGCAGTAAAAAACGGCCTTTATGGAATGAAAATTGGTAGACCGATAGATGTCTTACAATATAAAAGCTATAAAGGAATTTTTGAGGGTGATGTTAATGAAACTAATCGTGGGATTGGGTAATCCCGGTAAAGAATACGAAAACACGAGGCATAATATTGGTTTTATGACTTTAGATAGCTATTTACCGGATGTTAAATGGAGTGAAAAATTTAAAGCTTTATATTATGAAAAAGTAATTAATAATGAAAAAGTTTTATTTATTAAACCTTTGACTTATATGAATTTATCGGGAGATGCGGTTTATAAATATGTCGATTATTATGATATAGCAATCCAAGATATATTAGTAATCCAAGATGATATGGATTTAGAGGTTGGCAGTTATAAATTAAAGAAAAATAGTAGTTCCGGTGGTCATAACGGAATTAAATCAATTATTGCTGCCTTGGGTAGTGAAGAGTTTGCTAGATTAAAGATTGGGATAGCACACAATAAAAGTATGGATACCAAAGATTATGTATTAGGTAGATTTAAAGAAGAGGAAAGGGAGATTATCAATAATAATTTGCCAACATTTAATAAAATAATCGATTCTTTTATTAGTGATGGTATAGAAAAGACAATGAATATTTATAATACTAAATAGAGGCATATATGAAATTTTTAGAAGGATTAATTGAGGCAGTAGATGGTGATATAATTAGCGGTTTAACTAAAGAGTTAAACGTTTTTTGCGTATTAGATTACTTTAATAAAAATGAAAAAAATGTAATTGTTTTAACTAGTAGTTTATATGAAGCCAATATGTATTATGATGCCTTATGTACTTATACTGACAAAGTTTCCTTATTTCCAATGGATGATTTCTTGACTTCAGTTGCCATAGCTGTTTCACCGGATTTAAAGGTTAAAAGATTAGAGACTTTAGAAGAGATAAGTCACGGCAAACGAATTGTAGTAACTAATTTAATGGGCTATTTAAGATATTTACCTAATAAAAATTATGCCGGTAAGTTAGCTTTTAAGTTAAAAAAGGGTGATGCTCTAAAAAGAGAGAATTTTTTAAATGCTTTAGAGCAATTTGGTTACACTAAGACATCTATTGTCTCTTCGACAGGGGAGTATGCTGTTCGCGGTTTTGTGGTCGATATATTTTTGATTGGTGAAGAACACCCAATTAGAATTGAATTTTTTGGTGACGTGATTGACGATATTCGTTATTTCGATGAAAACACGCAGTTATCAGTTGGAGAAATTTCGGAAATTGAATGCAAGCCATATCGGGAGATTGAAACGGATACTAAGAGTTCTTTAGTTGACTATCTGCAAAATCCAATGGTATTTAAAATTAACGCAACGCAGATAGAAGCATCTTATGAAAAATTAGTTAATGATATACTAGATTATAAAGCTAGTGTTGGTGATGATGCTAGCAAGCAGTATATGTTCGATATGGAAGAAATTACTAGTACCGCAACTGTTTGTTTAAATAATTTTAAGAGTAAAGATGATACTAAAGCTTTTAGCGCGCGAGAAATACTCAATTTTGATAGCGATTTTGAAAGATTAAGTGATTATTTAAAAGATGGGATTAATAAAGGTAAAACCGCTATTATTTGTTTAAGTAGTAAACAACAAATTGATAATATGACCGCCTTTATAAAAGAAGCAGTACTGACTAATGAAAGAAGCATCTTACCTAATAAAATAAATGTTATTAATAAGAAGATTAATATGGGTTTTGAATTTGCTAATCTCATTGTTATTGGTGAGAAAGATTTAGATAAGAGTAAACATTCGATAATCAACTATAAGAACTCTTTAAAGATAGGGAAAAAGATAAAGGATTTTTCTCAATTAGTGCCGGGGGATTATGTTGTACATACTTTACACGGTATTGGTGTTTATAATGGTGTTATAACGCTAACGAAAAATGGCTTAAAAAAAGATTATATTCAAATTAATTATCAAGGAAATGATAAAGTTTATATTCCGGTAGAGAAGATTAGTACGATATACAAGTATTCTAGTAGAGATGGTAGTGCACCGCACATTAATAAATTAAATAGTACAAGTTGGGCTAAGACCAAAAGAGAGCTAAGGAAGAAGATTAACGATATTAGCAAAGAGTTAATCGAGTTATATGCTGCGCGAGCTAAAGTTAAGGGGGAAGCTTATAAGTCTTTCGAATTAGAGGATATATTTGCTAGTAAATTCCCATATGAAGAAACTAAAGATCAAACGAAGGCAATTAGAGAAATCGATAAGGATTTATTAAGTAGTATCCCAATGGATCGTTTATTGTGTGGGGATGTTGGCTTTGGTAAAACGGAGGTGGCTTTTAGAGCAATATTTAAGGCAGTGGCTAATAATAAGCAAGTATTTTATCTATGTCCAACAACAATTCTTTCTAAGCAACAATATACGAGTGCTATAGAAAGATTTAAGGATTTTCCGGTGGAGATTGCTTTATTGAATAGATTTACTACGAAGAAAGAGACGGAAAGAATTTTAGCAGGATTAGAAAACGGTACAATCGATATTGTCTTTGGTACACATCGCTTACTTAGTGATGACGTTAAATTTAAAAAGCTAGGTTTATTAATTGTCGATGAGGAACAAAGATTTGGGGTTACTCATAAAGAGAAGATCAAGAAATATAAAAATGATGTTAACGTTTTAACTTTGTCAGCAACGCCAATACCAAGGACTTTAAAGATGGCTTTGAGTGGTTTAAGAGACCTATCAATTATCGATACGCCACCTGTTAATAGATATCCGGTTCAAACCTATGTAATGGCGGAGAATGATGCTTTAATCAAGGATGCTATTTATAAAGAAATGGCTAGAAAAGGGCAGGTATTCGTCTTATACAATAAAGTCGAATCAATCGAGCAGATGGTTAATCATTTACAAGAGTTAGTACCAGAAGCACGAATTACCTATGCGCACGGGCAGATGAATAAGACAGAGCTAGAGGATGTCATGCAGGCGTTTATCGATTACGAGTTTGATATATTGGTATGTACGACGATTATTGAAACGGGAATCGATATTCCAAATGCTAATACTCTAATAATTTTTGATGCCGATCATTTTGGTTTAAGTCAGTTATATCAAATTCGCGGCCGAGTTGGTCGAAGTAATCGGATAGCTTATGCTTATTTATTCTATAATAAATCAAAAATGCTCAATGATGTGGCCGTTAAGCGACTAGAAGCAATCAAAGAATTTACGGAATTAGGTAGCGGTTATCGCATTGCGATGCGAGATTTATCAATTAGAGGGGCCGGCGATATTCTAGGTAGTGAACAAGCAGGATTTGTCGACTCAGTGGGAATTGAATTATATATGAAGATGGTCGATGAAGAAATTAGAAGATTAAATGGTGAAGAGGTACCGGAAGAGGATGAAAGTTCAACTAATTTAATCGATGTTGAAACCCATATTTCCGATGCTTATGTAAGTGATGAGGATTTAAAGATTGAAATTCATAAAAAGATTAATGAAATCGATAGTTACGATAAGTTAAATGAGGTAAAAGCCGAGATAGAAGATAGATTTGGTAAATTACCACAAAATATTCTTATTTATATGTTAGAAGAATGGTTTGAAAAACTAGCTTTAAAACTTGGAATATCGCGAATTAATCAATCTCCAAGAAATGTGGAAATTGAAATTCCTGAAGAAATCAGTAATAAGTTAAAAGGCGATAAGTTATTAATGAAAGCTTTGAATATTAATCCGAAGTTCAATTTAAGATACCAATTTAAGAGAGTTTATATATCTTTAAATACAGTTAATTTGGAAAAGCATTTCTTGTATTATTTAATCGAACTTTTGGAAGAGGTTAAGAGTGAGGTAGATGATGCCGATGAGTTTACAACAAATGAACTTGCAAATGACAGCAATATATGATATATTGAATATGTCAAGGAAACTTGCATAAAATAAAAATGGGAATGTTCAACAGTCTAGGTTGAGCACTCACCAATAAATTTGGTTTGGTACTTAATCTATTATAGATTGAGTACTATTTTTTTATACATAGAATCATTACTGAAACTATCAATAAAATGATGATTAATATTAGAAATGTGATTAATAAATCTTTTTTCTTCATAACATCAAGCCTCCCTTCAAAAGAAAGTTGGCAAGTACTCAACAGTTAAACATTCCTAAAATAAATTATATCATAAAATTTACACACCGTAAACATATATACTTTTATTTTATATTTTATTGGGTGTGATATAATTATAATGGAAGGTGAATAAATATGAAAAAAGTTAAATTTATTATTTGTTTATGTTTAGCAATGAGTTTTGTTGGTTGTGGAAAGAAAGATGAGAGTAGTTATTACTGTGATGAAGGTACTTTAAATGGTGATAAGTGTGAGATTATTGCAACAAAGGAAGCTACATTAACTTGTGATGAAGGATATACTATTCAAGATAACCAATGTGTTAAAGAAACTAAAGCTGATGCTGAATCTAGTAAAACTTGTGAATCTGGTTATACTTTAAGTGGTAATCAATGTGTAAGTGATAAAGATTATGAAAAAGTATCTAAACAGGTTTGTAAATTAACCGAACTATTTGATAAAGGAGATTTTACTTGGATTGGTGGAAAAAAAGATACGAGTGAAGCTTATATAGTAGATGGCAAGTGTTTTAATTCAACATGTGCTAGATTTATTGATGGGGAATGTTACGATGCGGCATTTGGTGAAGTTGGATATCAAACAGAAACTTCTTGTCCAAGTGACACAAAAGAAATAAATGGCAAATGTAAGAAGACAGCTAGTCCAAAAACAGACTATACTTGTGAAACTGGTACATTAGATGGTAAAAAATGTATTATTAGTGAAACCAAAGAAGCAAATGGCAGCTGTGAAGATGAAGATTACACTTATAATACGGAAAGCCATACTTGTGAAAAGAAAAGTATAAGCGATGCTAAAAAGAAATAGAAGATTGTCCTTTAAATAGGACATTTTTTAATTATTCCTTACATACTTTAAGTTATTTAGGGGAAGAATAAGAGTAAGAATGGAGTGATAACTTGAAGTCGACTGGAGTAATTAAGAAGATGGATGAGTTAGGAAGAATTGTCATACCTAAAGAGATGCGCAGAATTCTCAATATAAGGGATGGCGAAGTATTAGAATTATTTGTTAGTGATGATAATTTAGTAATGAAAAAACACGAAAGTTTTGAAGGGGTTATTAACAGTATAACAAGAATAATAGATATATTTGATGAAGCAAGGATTTGTAAAAGTATTATCGTTGATAAAGAAAAAGTATTAGTAAGCAATATAAGTGATGCTAATGTAGCAATCAGCGATGTGTGTAAAAGCTATATAATAAATCGAGAAGAGTTAGTTGATGAAAATAATAGTTTAAAATTGGGGGAAAATTTAAATGGGAAGTATTTATTTTTTTGTCCTTTAATTACGGATTTAGATGTAATTGGTGGAGTTATATTGGTATTCGATGAAGAGATTGATGAAGAGAAGAAGAAAATAGGTAGATTGATGGCTAAATTGATAACTAATTGTATTGGTACTTTGGGTTGATTAAATAAGATAAATGTGATATTATAAACTCGTATTTAACGAGGAAGAGATGGGTAAATATTTAGTAATTTATAGAGAGTTTATGGTTGGTGAAAATAAACAATTACGGATATTGAGTATGGATCTTGGAGTTAAAACGGGTAATTCCGTTATGAATAAAGTGTATGATTAGTTCATAAACTAAGGTGGTACCGCGAGTAATTCGTCCTTAGATTTATGGGCTTTTTTATTTAGGAGGAAGAAATATGGAAAAGAAATATGCAATTACAACGGCGATAGCTTATACGTCAGGAAAACCTCATATTGGGAATACTTATGAGATTGTTTTAGCTGATGCTATTGCAAGATTTAAAAGATTACAAGGTTATGAGGTGTATTTTCAAACCGGTACTGATGAACACGGGGAAAAGATAGAATTAAAAGCTAAGGATGCAGGAGTTACACCCCAAGAATTTGTCGATGATGTAGCAGGTTCAATTAAGAATATCTGGGATTTAATGAATACGAGTTATGATAAGTTTGTTAGAACGACGGATAAGCATCACGAAGAAATAGTCCAAAAGATATTTAAGAAAATGTATGATAAGGGTGACATCTATAAAGGAGAATATAAAGGCTTATATTGTACGCCTTGTGAGTCATTTTGGACAGAGTCTCAACTTATCGATGGCAAATGTCCGGATTGTGGTAGAGGAGTCAAGATAGCGAGTGAAGAAGCTTACTTCTTTAAACTAAGTAATTATCAAGATAGATTAGTTAAATATATCGAAGAGCATCCGGAATTTATTCAACCTGAAGCGAGAAAGAATGAAATGCTAAATAATTTTATTAAGCCGGGATTACAAGATTTATGTGTATCAAGAACCTCTTTTAAATGGGGAATTCCCGTTACTTTTGACCCAAAACACGTCGTTTATGTATGGCTTGATGCTTTAACTAACTATATTACTTTTATGGGATATGATCCGGATGGCAGCAGTGATAATTTCAAAGAGTGGTGGCCCTGTGACCTACATTTAATTGGTAAAGACATTATCCGTTTTCATACCATCTATTGGCCTTGCTTTCTTTGGAGTTTAGACTTAGATTTACCAAAGCAAGTATTTGGACATCCTTGGCTTTTAATGAGCAATGATAAAATGAGTAAAAGTAAAGGTAATATTATCTATGCGGATGATTTAGTAAATACTTATGGAGTAGATGGCGTAAGATACTATTTATTACACGAAATACCTTTTGGTAATGATGGGAATATTACTAATGAGTTAATGACAGAAAGATATAATTCGGATTTAGCGAATGTTTTAGGTAATCTAGTTAACCGAACCATTTCAATGAGTAAGAAATATTTTGATGGCGTAGTTACGAATACTAAAGTTTATGAAGAGGTGGATGACAGTCTAATTAGTTTAGCTTCTTCTTTAGCAGATAGAGTTAGTGAAAAGATGGAGGAATTACACGTAGGCGATGCTTTAGAGTTAGTTATGGATATGGCTAAAGCTTGTAATAAGTATATCGATGATACGGCACCTTGGGCTTTAGCAAAAGATGAAAGTAAGAAAGAAAGATTACAAACAGTTTTATATAATTTAATTGAAGCTATTAGAATTATTGCGGTTTTGTTACAGGCCTTCTTACCGGAAACTAGTGAAAAAATCTTAAAACAAATTAATGCCACTGATAATAGTTTAGAATCGACGAAAGAGTTTGGAGTTTATAAATCAGGAAGTGTTGTTAATGAACCGGAAGTACTATTTGCAAGGATTGAAAATAAGTAATGAAATTAACAGATACGCATTGTCATATATATGGAGATTATTATGATGATATAGAAGAGGTCTTAAATAAGAGTAAGGACTTAGGAGTAGATAGATATTTTAATTGTGCGTGCGATGGTAAATCGATGCGGGAAGTTATCGAATTATCGAAGAACTATCCTAGTTTAATACCGGCGATAGGTATTCATCCGGAAGCAGTAGACACTTATACGTTAGATGACATCAAATATTTAGAAGAACACGTTAAGGACTCTAATGTGGTAGCTATTGGGGAGATTGGGTTAGATTATCATTATACGAAAGAAAATAGAGATAAACAGATTGAGTTATTGAAAAGGCAATTAAAGTTAGCGATGGATGTTAATAAGCCGGTAATTATCCACAGTAGAGATGCTACCGAAGATACAATTGAAATACTTAAAGATTATCAATTACGAGGAGTAATTCACGCTTTTAGTGGCAGTTTAGAGACCGCTAAAAGATACATTAAGATGGGTTATTTACTTGGGATTGGTGGAGTTATTACTTTTAAGAATTGTAATTTAAAAGAAGTAGTCAAGAATATCGATTTAGAACATATAATAATAGAAACAGATGCCCCGTATTTAGCACCGGTACCGCATAGAGGAGAAACTAACATACCAGGTTATGCTATGGAAACGGCTCGATATGTGGCAGAGTTAAAAGGGATAGATATTGAAGAACTAGTAAAAATTACCAATGACAATATTCGGCAGATTTTTGACAAATAGTAGGCGATATGCTAGAATTATCTTGTATTCGAGGTGAAATAATGAAAAGTACTCTATTACGAAAATGCAGTAAAATTGCTCGAATTTTTGTAATTATGTTTTTAGTAGTATTCGTCCAAACAAGCTCTAATACACCAGAAGTAAAAGTAGAAAATGATAATTTAAATAAAACTTTAAATTTAACAGCGATGGCATTAAAGATTAAAGAAGATATAGCTAATGATTTATATTCAGCGAAAGATACTTTTGTAGGTGATTTAACGGGATATGGAGCAGATTGTCCATTATGTAGTGGAAAACTTGCTTGTATGCCGGAGTTAGATGTATTACACGGTAATGTCAATTATTTAGATAGTGCTTATGGTAATGTAAGAATTGTCGCTTCATCCAAGAATTTACCTTGTGGGACGATCGTGCGATTTAACAGTTCTAGAGTAAGTAGTGAACCGGTGATTGCCATTGTTTTGGATCGAGGTGTATTAGGTAAAGCTTTAGACTTATTAACTCCTAGTGAAGAGTATGCCGGTAAATATATTGGTAGACAAGAAATTACTTATGATGTATTAAGAAATGGATGGGGAGATTAAACTCCCTTTTTTGAGGTATTTATGGAGAAATTTAGATATAAGAAAAGTTTAGGGCAGAATTTTTTAAAGGATGAGAATATTCTTAAAAGAATTAAAGATAGTGTCTTAGTTAAAGAGAATGATTTAGTCATTGAAATCGGACCCGGTAGTGGGGCTTTAACAAAATATTTAAAAGAGTATAAAGCAGATTTAAAGTGTTTTGAAATAGATGAAAGAGTGAAACCTTATTTAGATAAGTTAAAAGATGATAAAACGGAAATAATATATCAAGATTTTTTGCAAGTAAATATAAAAGATTACATCGATAAAGATTATGCCAATATTTATGTTATTGCTAATTTACCATATTATATTACAACGCCGATAATTAAAAGAATAATCGATAGTGGAATAAAGATTAAACAGATGGTTTTAATGGTGCAAGAGGAAGTAGCCGATCGATTTACGGCTTTACCGGGTAATAAGAGTTATGGCTCGATTACGGTTTATTTGAATTATTATTTTAAAGTGCAAAAATTATTTAGAGTCAGTAGGTCTTTTTTTGAGCCGGTGCCGAATGTCGATAGCGCGGTGATTAGTTTGGAAGCATTAGATACACCTTATGATATTAAAGATCCGGCTAAATTTTTTAAATTAGTTAATGATGCTTTTAGATTAAAAAGAAAGACTCTAAAGAATAATTTAAAGGATTATGATTTTGAAAAAGTGTTAGCAGTATTAATGGAACATAATTTAGGAGTGAATACGCGAGCTGAGGAATTAAGCATCGATATATTTATCGAGATTGCTAATAGGATATTTTGATATTTAAATGAGTTGTGTAAGTGCTAAAGAAGCACTTTTTTTCATATGATGTATTGGTGATGTTATGGATATACAAGTAGGAGATTATGTAACAAGAAATAGTTATAATAATGATACTACTTTTTTAGTGATTAATATTGAAGATAATATTTACTATTTAAAGGGTGTGGATATCAGGTTATATGCTGATGCACCTTTAGATGATTTAGTAAAAGTACAAAAAGTTGTAGAAGATGATGGATTCGTCGAGCGCGCTTGTGATGATTTAAAGCTCGATAGGAGTGAATATTTTTATTTACCAGCGAAGATACTGCATATAGATGGGGATGCCGATTATTTAGAGCGGTGTCTTAAATTTTATAAAGATGCGAATGTGATGGCGATTGGCAAGACGATTAGAGAAGAAAGAATTGCAATTGAACTAAAAAAATTGTTAGAAGAATATCGCCCCGATGTATTAATAATTACCGGACACGATGCTTACTACCGAAAAGAAGGTAATATTGAAGATTTAAATAGTTATAAGAATACGAAAAATTTTGTAGAAGCGGTTAAAGTAGCTAGGCAATATGAAAAAAGTCACGAAAAATTAGTAATTATTGCCGGAGCTTGTCAAAGTAATTATGAAGAGTTAATAAAAGCGGGTGCTAACTTTGCTAGTAGTCCTAAAAGAGTAAATATTCACGCCTTAGATCCGGCCATTATAGCGACGACGATATCGTTAACGGAAAGAAATAAAGAGATAGATTTAATTAATTTACTTAGTAAAACGAAATATGGTAAAGATGGGATGGGCGGACTTTTGTGTAATGGACTTATGTATGTCGGCTATCCAAGATAGAGAGGGGATTTATGTTAGAGGATATTAAAAATAAAGTAAGAAATAATTTAAATAGGGAAGTAAAGGTAGTCGTCAATGGAATGCGTAATCATAAAGAGGTATTTAATGGGGTTTTAAGTAAGGCTTTACCTAATGTTTTTGTAGTGACGAGTAGGGGTTTAAATAAGACTTTTAGCTATGCTGATGTCTTAATTGGTGATGTTGTTGTTTCTTACAAGTAAATTTTTGTTGATTTACGAGCAAATTTGCTATAAAATATATTTAAGTTGAAAGACTTTAGAGGGAGTGTAATGTATGAAGGTTACATCAGTAAGTGTACGTAGAGTTGAAAAAGAAGGATCACGTATGAAAGGAATAGCATCTGTAGTACTAGATGATTCATTTGCTGTACACGATATTAGAATCATAGAAGGAGACAATGGATTATTTATCGCAATGCCTAGTAGAAAAACAGCTACTGGTGGCTATAGAGATATTGCACATCCTATCAATCCTGATATGAGAAAAATGTTACAAGATGCTATTATCGATGAATTCAACAATACTTCTGTAGAAGAAACTGCTGAATAAAAGTGATAATTAAAACTCCTCCGGGAGTTTTTTTGATGGGTTAAATAAATTGCGAATAAGTTAGGTGGACGAGCATATAATTTGGTAGGAGGATAAAGATGAATAATAAAGGTATAGATAATTTAATTACGAGTAATCACGAATTTAAGGTAACTGATCGTTCCCAAATTTATATGACGGGGATTAAGAAAATCAATAGTTTTGATGATGAAGAATTTTTGATGGAAACAACAATGGGGATAGTCTTATTAAAAGGTAATGGCTTAGAAATGATTAAATTAGATACGCACGATGGGCACGTATCCATTAAAGGACAAATCAATAGTGTGACATATATCGATGATAAAAATGGTGGGAAAGAAGAAAGCTTTCTTTCAAAATTATTTAAATAATGGATTATAGATTACAGTTATTATCTTTTTTGCTATCTTTTATCTTTGGTATCGTATTAGCAATCGTGAACCAAGTATTTTTAATTTATATAAGAAATAAATATCAGGTAATTAGATATTTATTGGCGACTTTTTTAGCTTTTGATTTGGCAATGTTATATATGGCTTTAATGTATAAGACTAATGAAGGGGTAGTCCATATATATTTTATTTTAGTAATGTTTATTGGGGTATATATTGGGAATAAAGTAAATATTTTGTCAATATTACAAAAGTTTAGGAAAGTTTGTTGTCGGAAGAAAAAGTAAATGCTATAATAAAAATGATAGGTAAGAGGGTGAAGATGTGAAAAAGAAGCCAAGAAAGCTCGTTTTAAGAAGATTGACAGTAGAAATCGGTTTAATTGGAGTTTTAGTAATAGCAATAGTAGTATCAACTTTTCATAGTTGGCAGACAATCAAGCAGAATAATGCCCAAGTTAAGGAACTAAATATGGCTTATACATCTTTACTAGAACAAGAGAAAGCAAAAAAATTAGAAGAGTCTAAATTACACGATGAAGATTATTTAGCAAGAATTGCTAGGGAAAAGTATTATTATTCAAAAGGTGATGAATTAATAATTCGCGTAGTCGATGGTGAATAGCAACTGTAAAGTTGTTTTTTTTAATGGTTCATTATATACTAAACAGGTAGAGTTTAGTAAGGTAGGGATTGAAAATGGATGAATTACAAGTGCGACTTGCTGCCCCATTACAACCGGATAGTATTGTCGACGGTGAAGGGATTAGGACAGTAATATGGTTTCAGGGGTGTAGTCACGATTGTCCGGGGTGTCATAATCCAAGTTCGCACGATTTTAATGGAGGCTTTTTAGCAAATGTTCAAGATATCGCAGAAGAAATAGCCAAGTTGGAATTTCAAGATGGTATTACTTTTTCCGGTGGCGATCCCCTATTTCAGCCGGAAGCTTTGTTGGCGTTATTAAAAGCAACCCATAATAACAAATTAAATGCTTGGGTATATACGGGATTTACTTATGAACAATTATTAAAGATGGCCGAGGAAAAGCCAATATACCGTGAGGTTTTAGAGAATATCGACATTTTAGTAGATGGGCGTTTTGTTTTAGCCCTT
Organism: uncultured Bacilli bacterium; assembly: GCA_947624955.1. GTDB lineage: Bacteria > Bacillota_I > Bacilli_A > RF39 > UBA660 > CALVJF01. The sequence continues at coordinate 18,306 of CANQMM010000003.1, forward strand.
AAAAGTTTTGAGGTAATGTTTAGAGGTAGTAGTAATCAAAGAATTATCGATGTACCGAAGTCGCTTGCACAAGGGAAGGTAGTATTAGTTGAAAAATATGTATGAAGAATATACTAAAGTTCAAAGTCCGGAAGAATTAATGAATTTTATGAATAAGTATATCACTTATGGCTTAGTGGATAATGGTGAGGTATATACCGGAGCTAACCCGGATAAATTTGAATGGGCTTGTAAAAATCGGTGGCATTTAGCTACTAAAGATGAGTTAGCGAAAATCGGTTATGGGCACTGTTTTGACCAAGTGGAGTTAGAAAGAGATTGGTTTCAAAAGCACGGTTATGAGGTCAAAAGTTTCTTCATATGGTTTCAATTAGATTATCCTAATAATTATACAATGCATACTTATTTGGTTTATAAAGAGGGGGATTTATGGAAATTATTTGAACATTCGGATTATTTAAATCGGGGAATAAGAGCATTTAATAGTTTGGAAGAGGCCGTTAAATTTCAAAAGAATAACCATATAAAGACGAACAGGGAACAGCAAGATATTAGCAAAGAGGAATTAGCTAGTTTAAAAATTTATGAATATGGTGAACCAACTACTAGTTATAATTTTGCAGACTTTCTAGATTATATTTTAGAACAAGGAAAAAGTTGGGAAGAAAAAATAGAGCTATAAGGCTCTATTAATTTTGGGGAATTTGTTTGATTATTTCTTGGTGTTCGGGACTATTGAGATAACTATTAGGTAGGGATTGGTAATCAGTTAAGTAAGTTAATTTGGTAGTTAAGATATGACGAACGGAATTATCAATTTGCTCTTCAGTTAGATTACCTTTTTGAATAGCTTCTTTAATTTTGGCTACGGCACTAGAACAAGATGTAGGCATTAGGAGGATATCGACACCGGCATTAATCGCATAGGTATAGATTTCTTCTTCTGAATAATTAAGAGTTAAGGCTTGCATATTTAGGGCATCCGTAATGACTAAACCTTGGTAATTTAATTCGTTTTTTAAAAAATCGGTAATAAGTGCTTTCGACAAACTAGCAGGAGTGTTATCAATAGTTAGTGATGGAACAGCGAGATGACCAATCATAATCACTTGGGCATTGCTAGCAATGGCTTTTTTAAAAGGTACTAAATCACTATTTAATAATTCTTCTTTAGATTTAGTGATGACCGGTAAGTCATAGTGGGAGTCTTTAGAGGTACTACCGTGACCGGGGAAATGTTTATATACCGGAATGACACCATTATCAAGTAAGCCTTGAGCTAGCGCTGTACCCATTGAAGCAACTACATCTTTATCCGTACCGAAGCTTCTTGAACCAATAACGGTGTTATTAGGATTAGATATGACATCGATGACGGGAGCAAAATCTAAATTAACACCAATAGTGCGTAGTTCTTCGGCGATGACTTTACCAACTTGACTAGCTAAAGCGGGATCGTTAGTTTGCCCTAGGAGGGCCATACTAGGAATATCGGAGACAGTGGTACCCGTAAGACTTTTCATTCTTTGGACAAGACCACCTTCTTGGTCAATGGAAATAAACATCGGGATAGTAGCAGTATTTTGCATGTCTTGGACAAAATTCCTAGTGCTTGCATAGTCAGTAAAATTATTAGCAAATAAGATGAATCCCCCGGGGTGATAAGTAGTTAGCGTTTCTTGTAAGTCGGGACTTAAAGAAGTGTCATTAGTTGTAATAATTAACATTTGCGCAATCTTTTCATCCAAAGACATCTGCGATAGCAATTCAGCTACTTGTTTTTGGATTTCTTCTTCTGGATTTTTTTCGGAATTATTCGGTTTTTCACTTTCTTTTGGTCTACGGATAAAGTATATTAAACCTCCTAGTAGTAAAATAAGTAAAAGAATAACAGGTAAATATTTTTTCATAACAACAGCTCCTTACTTAAATTAATTGTACTCTCTTTTAAATATTTAATCTATATTTCCTTAATAATTTGACAAAATATTTTAGGCTTTTAATTTCGCTTGTTTTATCTTATAATATAAGACTGGTGGTGAAGGTATGCCATTTATAAGCTGTGAAAAAGTTAATTATAGTTATAAGCAAGGACAAGTTTTAAAGGACTTGGATTTTAGAGTGGAAAAGCCTTCAAATATAGCAATTATTGGACCTAGCGGATCAGGGAAGACAACGTTACTTAAATTATTAAATGGTAGTTTATTCGGTAATGGGGAAATAATCGTCAATGATCAAGTAGTCGATATTACATCTTTAAAGAGTATTAAAAGAAAAGTAAGTTTAGTATTAGATGATGATATCTTTGTTAAAGAAAGAGTTATAGATATCTTAAAACAACCTTTTAGTAATTTAGTCTTAAAACCGAGTGAAGCGGAACAACGACTAGCAAGTATTATCGATTATTTTAACTTAGAGGGAATTCTAAATGAGAATATTGAGGATTTAAAAGTTAGAGATAAGATTTTAATTAAAATACTAGCAGGGATTATTACGAAACCGGAAATTGTATTATTAGATGATGTAGTCGGACATTTAATCGAAGAAGATAAAAATTTATTATTTAAATATTTAAAGAAAGAAAGAATTTATTTTGTTATGACTACTTCGGTGATGGAAGACGTAATGTTTGCCGATTACTTAGTAGTACTCTATAAAGGGGCTGTGGCGATAGAGGGAAAAACTTTAAGTGTATTAAAAGAAGAAAAATTAATAAGAAGATTAGGATTTAATTTACCATTCTATGTCGATTTATCAATTCAATTAGGACTTTATGGAGTAGTCGATGGAATGTATTTAAATAAGGAAGATATGGTGAGCGCTATATGGAAATAGAATTTAATGACCTTTTATATGCGCAGAATAATAATATTAATGAAGGGATTATCTATCTTAACCAAGTAAATTATAAGTTTACGAGTGGGAACATTTATGCTTTAATTGGGGATGCTAGAGAGGTAGTAGGACGTTTATTAGTTCTTGATAAAAGACCAACTAAAGGGGAATTAAAAATAGATGGTACAGTTATTAAAAAGACAGCAAAAGTAGATAATCTTGATGAGTTAAAAAAGAGTTTAGTATTTATCGATTTTAGTGCTAAATATAAGTTTGCAAAGGAAAGCTTCCTCGATGAGTTAAGATTTTTATTAGGTAATCGACGAATTAGTAAAGATGTGAAAGAACTAGCGATTAATTCTCTGATAATGGTGGGTTTAGATGCTTCTTATATCGAGAGAAATTTATGGGAGTTATCGACCTCGGAAAGTAAGAAAGTCCTACTAGCTTTAAATCTTTGTTTAAATCCGAAAGTATTGGTTTTAAAAGATTTAGAATATGGATTAATCTATAAAGAAAGAATTAAACTAAAACGATTATTGTTGAAATTAAAAAATTATAATAAAGTGATCTTTATAATATCAAGAGATGTAGAGTTTTTATTCGATTTAGTGAATAAAGTATTAGTATTCGATGAGGGTCAGTTAGTCTTAGATGGCGATAAGAATGCTTTTTATGAAAAGATTATTTATGAGTATTTAGATGAAGCAAAGATTATTGAATTTATTAAATATGTCAATAGTAAAAAACATAATATATTACCTTATACAGACATTAAAGAATTAATTAAAGGAATATTTAGGGATGTGGAAAGTAAGTAGGTGGCAGGATGCGATATCTAATTAAATTTAGTTATGATGGTAGTAAGTTTAATGGATTTCAAAGTTTAAAGAGCCATGATGGAGTGCAGAATAAATTAGATGAAGCTTTAAGTATCATCAATAAAGCGCCGGTTCATTGTAAGGGTGCGGGAAGAACGGATAGAGGAGTTCACGCTTATAATCAAGCAGCGCATTTCGATTTAGATGTTAATGTTCCGCCGGAAAGATTAAAAAGGGCACTTAACTCGTTAGTGGGGGATTATATTCATATAAATGAATGCGTTGAAGTAGCTAAAGATTTTCACGCACGTTTTAATGTTCAAAGAAAACGCTATATTTATAAGATATATCAAGGAGTTTATGACCCGCTATTATTCGACTATGCCGAATTTGTTAGCAAGCCATTAGATGTTGCTTTGATGCAAGAGGGAGCAAAACTTTATGAAGGAGTACACGACTTTCGCGATTTTGTCTCCGGAGTACGAAAGAATTATGAAGCCATTATCTATGAGGTAAAAATTACTAAAGATGGGGATTATATCATCATTAGTTTTGAAGGAAAAAGTTTTTACCGATATATGGTAAGAAATTTAGTCGGGGCATTAATTGATGTAGGTTTGCATAAACATAGTTTAGAAGAATTAAAATCAGCTCTAAATGGTGGAAAAATCCATATAAATACTGCTAAAGCGAAGGGACTTTACTTAGAAATGGTAAGTTATGAGGAAAAATAGTCGAATTTGTTTGACTTTTAGGGACTAATTGAATATAATTTTAAATGGTACATTTTATTTATCCAGTGTCTCAAGCCCTGGGAAAGCGGAAAGATGCGGATAGTGAAAGGAAATTATTATGACAACATTTATGCAAAAGAAAGAAACTGTAGAACGTAAATGGTATGTAATCGATGCTGAAGGAGTTAGTTTAGGAAGAGTGGCTACTAAAGTAGCAGGTATTCTAAGAGGTAAGCATAAACCTACTTATACTCCGCATGTCGATTGTGGCGACTATGTCATTGTAATTAATGCAGCTAAAGTTAATTTAACTGGAAGTAAGTTAACTGACAAGATGTATTACAATCATAGTGGTTATCCAGGAGGATTAAGAGAGAGAAATGCTCAAGAAATGATTGAGAAGTATCCGGAAGAAATGATGGAAAGAGCTATCAAAGGAATGCTTCCTAAAGGAAGATTAGGTAGACAAATGTATAAGAAACTATTTGTTTATGCTGATGAAAATCATAATCATCAAGCACAAAAACCAATAGAAATGAAAGTTCTTTAAGGAGGTTTAATAGATGGCTAATCAAGTATGGACAGCAACAGGTAGAAGAAAACGTTCTTCTGCGCAAGTTAGAATGACTAGTGGTAGTGGTAAGATTTTAGTTAACGGTGTTGATGTTAATGAATATATGCCTTATCCTACATTAGTTATGGATTTAAAACAACCTTTAGTTGCTACTGGTAATGAAGATAAATTTGATATCGAGGTAACTGTTAAAGGTGGAGGTTTCTCCGGCCAAACAGGCGCTATCAGATTAGGTATTACTAGAGCATTGATGGAATATGATAAAAATACTGACCAAACAAGAGAAGATGCTTACAGAAGAGTATTAAAAAATGCTGGTTTTGTAACAAGAGATCCAAGAGTTAAAGAAAGAAAGAAACCTGGTCTTAAAAAAGCTCGTAGAGCACCTCAATTCTCAAAGAGATAATCGTTTACAGTTGGAAGTCCAAAGTATTGGGCTTTTTTTGTGGGGTGTTTTGTATACAAAGGGTATTTGTGGTATAATGAACTAGTGAAGTAATGATGAAAAAGAATTATAAAATTGGTGTTGATATTGGTTCGACAACTGTTAAATTAGTTATAATGGATAGGAACAATCAAATTGTATATAAAGCTTATAAAAGACACTTATCAGATACTAAAAAGACGATTATAAGTTTATTTAAATCAGGGTTAAAAAAGATTGATGATGCTAAATGTTCTTTAGTATTTACGGGTAGCGGCGCTATATCTTTAGCCAAATATCTAAAAGTTCCTTTTGTTCAGGAAGTAATTGCGTGTAAGAATGCAATTGTGGCTTATAATCCGGACGTCAATGTGGCTATTGAACTCGGTGGAGAAGATGCCAAAATTATCTATTTTGATCAGACGATAGAAGAACGAATGAATGGTTCGTGTGCAGGGGGTACAGGAGCTTTCTTAGACCAAATGGCTATATTATTAAATACGACGACTAAAGGATTAAATGACTTGGCTTTAAAAGGAAAGGTTATTTATCCGATTGCATCTCGATGCGGAGTATTCGCGAAAACGGATGTCCAACCACTATTAAATGAAGGGGTTAAAAAGGAAGATATTGCGCTATCGATTATGCAGGCGGTCGTCAATCAAACGATAAGCGGTCTAGCTTGTGGAAAACCAATTAGAGGGAAAGTAATATTTCTCGGTGGGCCTTTAAATTATTTAAGTACTTTGAAGACGAGGTTTGTCCGCACTCTGAATTTAAAGCCGGATGAAGCAATTTCTCCTAAAGATGCTAACTTGTTTGTATGTATGGGAGCGATAATCGATAAGGGTAAAAGAAAGTATTACACTATCGCAGAAATTAAAGAGATATTAAATAAAATCAAAAACTTTAATGAGGAAAGTACGACAAGTTTAACGCCATTATTTAAAGATGAAGAAGATTACCACAACTTTGTGGTACGTCATGAACAATATAAAGTTGCGCGAAGAGATTTAAAGACTTATAAGGGCAATGCTTTTCTAGGAATAGATGCCGGTTCAACAACCGCGAAAATTGTATTAATTGATGATAAGGGTGCCTTATTATATGATGATTATCAAAGTAATAAAGGAACGCCATTTGATACCGTTAAAGAAATGTTAAATAAATTATATGCCGTTTTACCAAAGTCGGTGATAATTAGAAATGCCGGTTCGACAGGTTATGGAGAGATGTTAATAAAGACGGCCTTTAATTTAGATATTTCCGAGGTAGAGACGATTGCTCACTTTGAAGCCGCAAATTACTTTTTAAAGGGCGTGGAAAGTATCATCGATATCGGTGGACAGGATATGAAATATATTCGAATTAGGGATAATTCGGTAAATAGTATAATGCTTAATGAAGCTTGTTCATCAGGGTGTGGTTCATTTATTGAGACATTAGCGAAATCTTTAAATATGGAAGTTAAAGATTTTGTTAAACTAGCAGTAACTAGTAAACATCCTTTGGATTTGGGCTCAAGATGTACGGTATTTATGAATTCCAAAATTAAGCAAACGCAAAAGGAAGGAAGGCCACTAGAAGATATTTTTGCCGGACTTGCTTATTCGGTTGTTAAAAATGCTATTACTAAAGTAATGAAAATTCGCGATATTAGTAGTATTGGGAATAAGATTGTCGTGCAAGGGGGGACTTTCTTAAATGATGCCGTTTTAAGAGCTTTTGAAATAATTACTGGTAAGGAGGTAATTCGTCCAGACATTGCCGGTTTAATGGGGGCTTATGGGATAGCGCTGATTGCTCTTAATAATTATGAACAATATACTGATAAAGACGTTGTTAGTGCGATTTTAAATCAAGAACAGATGAATAATTTAGAGGTAAAAACAAGCCATACACGTTGTCAGGGATGTGAAAATCACTGTGCTTTAACGGTCAATATGTTTAATAAAAAAGTCTTTATCTCGGGTAATCGTTGTGAAAAAGGTAGCGGTAACAATGGTAGCAATAGTATGTTACCTAATATGTATAAGTGGAAATATGACCGTTTATTTAATTATCAACCACTCGATAAACCAACTAGAGGAGAAATCGGTATTCCTAGGGTCTTAAATATGTATGAGAATTATCCTTTATGGTTTACTATATTTACGGAATTAGGATTTAAAGTAGTTATCAGTGATAGCTCTAGTCGAGCATTATATGAATCGGGGATGGAGTCGATACCAAGTGAATCTGTTTGTTATCCGGCTAAATTGGTCCACGGTCATATTAAGAATTTAATTAATAAAGGAGTTAAAACGATATTTTATCCTTGTTTAAAATACGAAAGAGATGAATTTGCTTCTTCCGATAATCATTATAATTGTCCGGTAGTACAGAGTTATTCCGAAGTTATTAAATTAAATATGGAAGACTTAAGGAAGAATAAGATTAAATATATTAATCCTTTCTTGCCAATTGAAGAAGATAAATTATGGAAAAGACTTGGGGAGTTAGAAGAATTTAAAGAATATAAATTTAGTAAAGAAGAATTAAAAAAAGCCGTGCATAAGGGTTTTAATGAGTTAACTAAATTTAAAGAGGAAGTAAGAAATAAGGGCGAAGAGTTCATCAAATATATTAATGAACACGATGAGAAGGCAATCGTTTTAGCCGGTAGACCATATCATCTAGATAAGGAAATAAATCACGGTATTGATACGATGATTAATAGTTTGGGCTTAGCGGTTTTAACGGAAGATGCCATTTGTCATTTAAGTAAGATTGAGTCCAAATTGCGCGTTGTCGATCAGTGGTCTTATCATTCACGCGTATATAATGCCGCGGATGTGGTTAGTCAGTATAATAATTTGGAATTAGTTGAACTCAACTCTTTCGGTTGTGGACTTGATGCAATTGTTACCGACCAAGCTGAAGAGATATTGAAAGCGAATAATCGGTTATATACAACGATAAAGATAGATGAAATTAATAATTTAGGAGCGGTAAAGATTCGGATTAGATCTTTGATAGCTTCAATGAATAAGCGAATTAATAATGTTCAAGATTATAAACCTTATAAGTATCAAAAGAATTACTTTAAAAAGGAAGATCGAAAGAAGACAATATTATTTCCTAATATGTCACCAAATCATATGCCAATATTTGAGAGTTTACTAAATAGTGAAGGTTATAAAGCAGTATATTTAAAAAAGACAACGGATAAAACGGTAGATACCGGGTTAAAGTATGTCAATAATGATGCTTGCTATCCGGCGATAATTGTCATCGGTCAGTTAATCGACGCCTTAAAAAGTGGTAAATATGATTTAAATAATACCTCGGTAATGATTACCCAAACAGGGGGCGGATGCCGAGCGACGAATTATATTGGATTACTTAGAAAAGCGCTTAAAGATGCCGGATTTGATATGGTACCGGTCTTGTCACTAAATTTATCGGGATTGGAAAAAGAACAAGATTTTAAAATCAATTTAACTTTAATTAATAAAGCCGTTCAAGCAGTCGTTTATGGCGATTTATTAGCGAAACTTCTATATGCAACAAGACCTTATGAGGTTAAAAAAGGTGAAAGTCAAAAAGTATATGATAAGTGGCTAAAGATTGTTTGTAACTCAGTTAAAAACGGGAAAGTTAACGAGTATAAAAAGAATATTAAAGCGATGATTACCGACTTTAAAAATGTTCAAGTTAAATTAGTAAATAAGCCAAAAGTAGGCATAGTTGGCGAAATACTTGTGAAGTATCACGATTATGCTAATGATGATTTAGTATTAAAGTTAGAAAAAGAAGGAGCTGAAGTATTCTTACCGGATTTAATGGGATTTGTAAAATACTGTTGTTTCGATGGTATCGCTAATGAAAAGTTATTAAAGACGAGTAAAACACCGGCATTATTCAATAAAGCCGCTTTGGATATTTTGCATAAATATGAAGCACCGGTTAGGGAAGCGCTAAAAGGAACAAGATATCGCAATGTAACGGACATTTATGAACTTGCTAAGAACGTAACCGGGATTTTATCGGTAGGTAACCAGACGGGTGAAGGATGGTTCTTGACTGCCGAGATGATCGAGTTAATAAAAGATGGCATTCCTAATATCGTTTGTGTTCAACCATTTGCTTGTCTACCTAATCATATAGTAGGAAAGAGTGTTATTAAAAGAGTTAAAGAACTTTATCAAGAAGCTAATATCGTGGCCATTGATTATGATCCGGGAGCAAGTCATACTAATCAAATCAATCGGATTAAGTTAATGCTTACAGTAGCGAAAGATAATATGACAATAAAAAAATAAATATATTTATAAGGGAGGCTGATTATGGATAAATTATCTTTAGAAGAAATTAAAAAATACAAGACATTTATCTTTGATCGTTTTACAGTAAATTATAAGGAAAAGGAAATAGAAATATTATATTATTATGAGATTGTTAATTTAAGGAAATTTATTCATAAATTAGTTATCCCTTGGAATAATGCAAATATTTCAAAAGATTTTGTAGAAAAGTTAGCTTTTAATATTGGGGTTTTAGAAATCGTCAGTTATTGGAAAGCTACTTTAGCGGATAAAATTATAATTAATTGTGGAGTTCTCAGCGATCGCCAAAAGGAATTCTTTAGAAAAGTCTATTACTATGGACTAGGTGAATTTTGCTATGTCAATAATATAGAGTTAAACTATCAAGACTTTGTCCATTTTGAATGTCAGGGGAAGACTTATGATGCCGAGATCACTTATGATGGTGAGGGCAGTTTAATTGCCATTGGTGGTGGTAAGGACTCGTGTGTTACTTTAAGTATTTATCCGGGACAAAATAAAAGTTGTTTCATAATTAATCCTCAAGAGGTAATGCTAGAATGTGCCTATGCTACGGGATTAGAAGATAAAGACATCTATCAGGTCAGAAGAATTATTGATAAGAATTTATTAGAATTAAATGAAGAAGGATTTTTAAATGGGCATACACCATTTTCAGCAATGGTGGCCTTTGTCTCTTTTTTAACCGCTTATTTAAATAAGAAAAAATATATCGTTTTATCTAACGAAAGTAGTGCTAATGAAGGCAATGTTATGGGGATGAAAGTCAATCATCAATATTCTAAATCTTATGAGTTTGAAAAAGATTTTCAAGAGTATGCTCAAGAATTTTTAAGTAAAAACATAAAATATTATTCTTTTTTAAGACCATTAAGTGAGTATCAAATAGCGATGTTATTTGCGAGAGATAAAAGATATCATAAGATATTTAAAAGCTGTAATCCCGGAAGTAAGCAAGTACCTTGGGTATGGTGTGGCGAATGCGCTAAATGTTTATTTGTGTTTGCTTTATTATCTCCTTTCTTATATAAAGAAGAGTTAGTGGATATTTTTCAACAAGACTTATTTACTAAAGAAGAATTATTACCATTATTTAAAGAGTTACTTGGTAAAGGAGAAAAGAAACCTTTTGATTGTGTGGGGACTTTTGAAGAGATTAACTATGCAGTTACCAAAACTATTAAAAATTTAGATAAAGATAAATTACCAACTTTGTTAAAATATTATTATGATAATTACTATGATGAAGCCATATTAAAATTAGATTTAGAACATCAATATTGTGAGGAGAATAGCTTAGATGTAGAAGAAAATAATTATCTAAAGGGGATTATATATAATGATAGATAAAATAAAAGAATTACTAAATGGGAAAAAGATAGCAATATTAGGTTTTGGGAGAGAAGGTAAATCAACTTATCAATTCATTAGAAAATATCTAGAAAATGGCGACATAACGATTATCGATATCAATGATGTAAGTAATGATGCCTTAGTTAAAGATGATGATTTAGTAAAATTTAAATATGGCGAAAACTATTTAGATAATTTAGAGGAATATGACTTAATTATAAAATCTCCGGGTATATCATTAAAGGATATAGATACAAGTAGATTAAATATTACGAGTCAGTTAGAATTATTACTAGAGGTAGCTCGAGATCACGTTATTGGCGTAACGGGGACTAAGGGAAAAACAACGACATCGATGGTAATTTATAACATTTTAATTGATAACAATGTCAATGCAGTATTTGCCGGAAATATGGGTGTGCCGATATTTGATAGATTAGAAGAGATGATGGATGCCGAGTACATTGTCTTAGAAATGAGTTCGCATCAGTTAGAATTTGTGAAGGTATCGCCACATATAGGTATAATTTTAAATCTTTTTGAAGATCATTTAGATCACGCGGGTTCTTTAGAGCATTACTATGAATGTAAAAAACAAATATTCAAGCATCAAGCAAAGAATGATTTTATGATATATTGTGCCGATAATCAAAACTTAAAGGCGATGGTAAGTCAAAATGAGTTTGCAGGAATAAAAGTTCCGGTAATGCTAGGAAATAATGATAAAGGAATTTATATTAAAGACGATAAGATTTATTATGAAGATAAGCTAATTTGTAATAGAGATATTCCTTTAAATCTAAAGGGTGAACACAACTTAGAAAATGTGATGGTTGCTTTAGCTGTTAGTTGTATCTTAGACTTAGATATTGCCAAAACTTTAGAATCCGTCAAAAACTTTAGACCGGTTAGGTATCGGTTAGAATTAGTAGGAGTAGTGGATGAGGTAGAGTATTACGTTGATACTTTAGCGACCATACCCCAAGCAACGGAGATGGCGATTAAAGCGATAGGAAATGTTAATACTTTGATATTTGGAGGAATGGACCGGGGTATTTCCTACGAGGGATTTGCAGAATTTTTGAAAAACAGTTCTATCGAACATTTTATATGTATGCCGGAAACGGGGTATAAAATTGCTCAAGAGTTACCTGAAAATCAAGTTTATTTAGCGGAAACTTTAGAGGAAGCATGTAAGATTGCGAAAAAAGTAACTAAAAAGAAGATGGCTTGTATTTTATCTCCGGCAGCAGCTTCGTATAACCAATTTAAGAATTATGCGGAAAAGGGTGATCGATTTAAGGAGTTAGTACTAGGAGAGAATTCCTTAACAAATAAATAATTTGATGATATAATAAAGAAAATAAAGAGTGAAGTGGAGTAAGTATGGATAAGGTAGATAAGGTTTTTGAATTTAAAAATAATTTATATTTAGAAGGTAGCCCAGTAATTATTAATTCGGGTATGTTAATTAAAAGTGAAGCAGTTAATAAAGTTTATGCGAAAGTACAATTTATCAATATTAGTAAAAAAGTTATTACCGGACTAAAGGCATCTTTAAAATTTGATGACGGAGCAGAAACGGAATATAAGTATGACAACTTAAAAGTTGGTAGCGGAGCAATTTTCGGTAGTGAGGTGCTTATCGATACACCTTCTAGTGCGGTGAAATCTTTTACGGCTGGAGTTACCGAGGTAGAATTTGAAGAGGAAAAACCTTGGAAGACAAAAAAAGATGATTGGGAACCATTACCAGTTCAAGAGAATTTAAAAAAGAAATTAGATAGTAAAGAGATAGAAATATTTAGAAGTAAATATGGGATTAAAAAGGAAATAAGTAGTGGTAAATTGTTAGTACCTATGGGGTATAAAGACTTATGGTTATGTCCTTGTGGGGGAATTCATACTACCGAGGCCGGATGTAGTCGATGTGGTTTTGAAAAAGATAAAGTCGATGTTAATTATGAGGAAATAAAAAAAGAAACTATCTATAACCGGGCTTTAGAAAAATTTAATAAGCAAAAATATGCTGCGGCTTTAAAGGATTTCAAACAATTAGGTGAATATAAAGATGCCCAAGAAAAATTAAGTATTTGTGATGAAAAAGTCAAAGAGAATATAAGTAATCCAAATAGAACAAGTGATATTATCAAGAAAGTAATTAAAAAGATAATTATCTTGGTAGTCGTTATTGCTTTATTAGTTGGTCTTTATTTTGCTTTTACTCTATTAGGGGTTCCTTATTATCATTATCAAAAAGGTAATAAGTTAATGGATCAAGAAAAGTATATGGAAGCTGTAGATGAATTCAAAGAATTATCTAAAGATTATAAAAATGTTGAGGAATTAATTGAGGATTGTTATATTAAAGAAGCTGAATTATTAATGGATGACAACGAATATAAAGAAGCTATCGATATGTATAAAAATCTAGATAAATCTGACAAACGTAGTAAATTAATCGAAGATTGTTATGTAGCTTATGTTAAGTATTTAACGGAAGATGGTCAGTATGATGAAGCATTAAAGTTAATTGAAAAACTAGAGGATGATATCGATTTTGCCGATGGAAAAAAATTAGTCTATTATTCTAGAGGTTTACAATATCAAAAAGAAGGAAAATATGATGAAGCTTATTACGAATTTGATAATTGTAAAACATATCAGGATGCGAAAGATAAAGCTAAAGAAGTAGCTAAGTTATATGCTGATAGTATATTAGAAGAAGATCCTAAAGAAGCTATTGACTGGTATGAAAAAGCCGAAGAAACAGAATTAGTCAATAAAGCAATGTATGCTTATGTTAAAGAAAACCTCGTTGTTTATGACGATACTACTTATAATTATTTAGTTAAGTTAGTAAAAAACAATTATGAAGATGCTAAAACTTTATATAAGAATTTATACAATATAAGTATAACGATTAAAGCTAATGATAGTTATTATAATACATCTACTTCTAAAACTTCGATACCACGTTATTATTACTATAGTGGAGCATCTTATACATCTGTATATTTTCATTATAGATTAAGTGGTAATAAGGATGCGCTTAAAGTGAAAATTATATACGAAAATCGAAATAGTACATCAGAAAATTGGGAAATAGAATCTTCTAATAGTAAAACATTATCTACTAATGGCTGGTCTCATTTAGAAGTATCAGATTACTATTTCTATCATAAAATTACTATTTATAATGAAGATACTGGAGAAGTTATTGCGTCAATGACTGTAAGTACTCCGGAAAGTAGTTATTAATAAGGAAATATTTAACATAAATAAAGATAACCTTATAGCTAAAGAAAAGCTAGAGGTTATTTTTTATTTGGATAATTTAATTAAATGATAGAGATGAATGCATATAATTATTTAGGTGGTAGTATGAAGTATATGGGATATGTAGTACTTTCTTTTATGATATTAGGTTGTATATTTGTAGGAGCAAAAGATGATGATAGTAATTTTCCATTGTTAGGAAAAGTGTATGTAATTGATGCGGGACACGGTGGGAAGGACCCGGGAACTAGTTATAAAGATATTTACGAAAAAGATATTAATTTAAATATTGCTAAGTATTTGGAAAAAGAATTAATTCAAAGAGGAGCTAGTGTAATTATGACTAGGGAGGGTGATTATGATTTAAGCTCGCCTAAAGCTAATCGAAGAAAGAAAAGCGATTTTGATAATCGAATAAAGATAATTAATGAATCTAATGCTGATTTATATTTTAGTATCCATATTAATTATTTAAGAGATAGTAAATATAAAGGAATTCAAGTATTTTATTTACACGATAAGGATTTAGCGGTAAAGATGCAAGATAGTCTTAATGCGATATTGGGTAGTGATAGAGAAGCTAAGAAGATGGCCAATGAGTATTATATGTATGAGAAGTTAAAACTATCAGGGGTACTTATTGAATGTGGATTTTTATCTAACCCGGAAGAGCGGGAAAAATTAATAACTAATGAATATCAAAAAACAATAGCCAAAGCTATTGCTGATAGTATTAGTAAAACATATTAGAATTCGTAATATTGAAAGGGATAATTAGTAGTGTTAATTGGTAAACCGGAAGAGTAAGTAATATTAGGAATAATTTGTGCTAAGTCTTGATAACTAGAACGGTCATATAAGACATTATTAACTGCATTAATCATATTTAATGCTAGTTGGATAGCGGCCTCATAAAGATCATCAAAGGATGTAGTGAATGTTTCGTTAGTACAAGGATGGTGCCATTTTTGATGAGATTGATTCAAATAAGTGGGATTAATTTTGGGAACATAATAACTATAGGAAGATAAAACATTTTTATTGTGATAGATAATTAAACTGATCAATTGGTATAAATATTTTTTAAAACCGGTACGATCTTGGCATAGGAAATGAAGCTTAGTTCTAGCTTGTTTATAACCTTTTAGATAGTAGTAAGCAATATTATCTTTGTTATAAGTTTTTTTGTAAGTTAAATTAATTAAATTGGATGTCGATTCTTGAAATTTAATTAAAGGTAAAGTTTCTTTAAAAACTTGAATGTTTTTTAAATCTTTTTGATAATTACGGTGATAGATATAAGCATCTAATTGCGTTTCCATTAAGGTATGCATTCCTTGATATTTTTTTGTTTCCGGCGTTTGACGGTAGATACCGGTTTTATAGAAAACGAAAGGATGGACAGTAGAGTCTAAGGCATAGTGGCAGATGGAACCATACAAGTAAGCGATAGCTTCTTGATTATCTTGTAATTTTAGATTGATAATATTTCGAATGAGATTAATAATATAACTTTGGGTATTAGAGTTGTGGGCTGTATGTCCTAGTTTATGAATAGATTTATTAGTTTTGGAATTAAGGGATTGAAAGTAATATAGAAAATCGTGACTTTGAGCAAAGATTAGGAAGTGGTCTAAAGATACTAATTTTTTTGCATCTTCAGATAATCTTTGATACACAGCTAGAGCGTGTTCTTTATGGGTAACTGATGAGGGCATAATATCACCTACTTTCTAATACCATAAATTAGTTAAATTTCCATCTTCGGCATATACTTCATCCATTAAAACCACATATTTAAAGGTATCAATTACTTTGTTTTTAGGATACTTCTTGGCTACTAAACCATATAGAGCATTTAAGGATTCAGCAATGTAGTAGTTTTTCTCATCTTCGCCGATTAAGATGGATATATGTCCCCAATAATTGAATAAGTCCCCAACTCTAATGCGACCGGAAGCGATAAGATCATCGGTAAGCGGAAGGAATTCGGCTAGGTCGGTAAGTTGGCCGTCACTTGGAGATTCGCCTGCCCCGCGGTCACCAACGTCAAAGCCAGCATTATATAAGGCCCAACTAACAAAGCCGGAACAGTCTAAGCCATTAGGATATTTCTTCCCCATTTTAAAGTAAGGGAGGTCATCTTCCCAAGAAATCATTTTACAACCCCACATTTGTGGGCCATAGAAGGAAGCTTCAATGGTGTCATATTTAGAACTATCGAGATATAAGCCTTTATGGTAATATCTTCCTTCACCATCGACGTAATGTTTACCGGTATTATTTAAGCGGCCTGTTTCCCAATAATAGGAAATGCGGTAAGGGAATTCTAAAGTGAGGAATCTTGCAGCCGCGACAGCTCCGGCGCGCGTTGCATAACCGGCAGAAGCGATGCGGTATTCTAAGATTTCATCGAGTAAGCTTGCTTCTTCGTGAGTAAATTGTTCACAATCTAAATAAGGTTTTTGATAATCGAATTCCGTAGGCATTTGGACAATAACATTTGTTAGGGTAAATTGATAAGATTTATATAATTGATCATTTACGAGAATATCTAAAGTGGCTTTATCGGAGTTAGTCGCCGTAATTTTTAAATCTTCAATTTTTAACGTAGCCGAAGAGGACTTTAAGGTAATTTTAGGATTACCCATTTTGATGATTTTGGAACTTAAGTCGATAGTAGTGTCGAGGGCTAGATAGTTAATCGGTGTTAAGTCGATATCTAGTACTAAATCATTGATAGATAATTCTTGGGAAACAAAACCGGTTGGATCTTTAAAATATAGTTTATGCGGTTCAATCGTCGTTGTAACAAGACATTTATTTTCCGTAAGTTCTACATAAGTTGCGGTATCGTTATTATCAAGAGCACAATAACTTTGTTCACTCGTCGGTTCGATAGCGAGTTGCATCGTGTTTTCCGTTAAATCGTAAGCGATGACCGTTATATTTTTAATTTGGGCATTATTATAGTAGGTATTTTTAGATACTTTAAAAAATATGGTAATACTAGTTAGGGTAACTCCAAAAATAATTAGGGGAATTAAATAGAAAAGGACATTTTTCGTTTTCTTCTCCGCAATCGGTTCTACTTTGGGAGTAGGTAGTGGAGCAGTAACGGATTTTGGAGTTTGAAGCTTTGTAGTTTGGGTTTTTGCCGGTTTGGTTTCTGGCGTTTGGTTTTTTAGTTTAGGCAAAAAGACTTCCGGAGTAGTTTTCTTGTTACTAGTCTTAGGTTTATTACTTGTAGTTTTCTTAGGAGTGAAACTTTTTAATTTAGGCAACTCAATATCGTTGCTAACCGGTTTTGGTAAACTTTTGCTACTTGGTTTTTGGGGAGCTGGCAAATTTTTAGTACTACCTTGGGAGTTCTTATTATTCGGCTTTTTCTTGGTATTTTTATTAGTTGTTGGCATAATAATCACACTCTAGATAAATATAGCATAAATTAGCATTTCCGACAACCAATAAGCGATTTTGTTTTTCACTAAATCTTCATAATTTTTTCTCAAAGTTGCCATAATAATTAACTATAATTTTATTGTTCTTTGTGGTATAATGCTATTACAATAGGTGGTGGCTGGGATGCTAAAGACATTTAAAACGCTCGATGAACAAATCGAGATTTTAAAAAGTAAGGGTTTAGAAGTTGAAGATTATGAGTATACTAAAGATGTATTACTTCGGGAAAACTATTTCTTTATTAGCGGTTATAGACACCTATTCTTGAAGTCACCACAAGATAGAATGTTTATACCGGGAACAACTTTTAGAGAGTTATATGCCCTATTTACTTTCGATAGGCAAATGAGAAATATCGTTTTTAAAAACCTTTTAATTGTTGAGAATAATGCTAAAAGTATATTTTCTTATATGTTATCGAAGAAATATGGTATTAAAGAAAAGAGTTACTTAAATGCGTCTAACTTTAGTAGAGATCCGGAAAAGTCTAAACAGATAAATGACCTTATCAAGAAGATGAAAAGACAGATTAGAATAAATGGAGGACAACATACAGCAACGAGTCACTATATCAATAACTACGGTTATGTACCTTTATGGGTTGTGGTGAAAGTTCTATCTTTTGGAATAGTTAGTGAATTATATTCGATTTTAAAGAAAGAAGATCAAGTAGATATCGCGGATGTTTATGGAATAAAAGTAGATGATTTATTAGTATATTTACCAATATTATCTAATTACCGTAATTTATGTGCTCACGAAGATATCTTGTATGACCACCGAACACAAAGAAGAATTGATGATACGAAATATCATTATTATTTAGGAATTCCGATGATGGATGGAGAATATATCTATGGCAAAGATGACTTATTTGCATTAGTAATTATTCTGAAAAGATTGTTAAGAGAAGAAGATTTTACAATGTTTATGAATGAGGTATCTTATGAAATATCTTTATTGGAAGGAAGATTACATAGTATAAGTATTCAAAAGGTTTTAGATAAGATAGGTTTTCCGCCAAATTACAAGGAAATAGTAAGGATGGATAGTTATGGAAACGAATGAAAGAAAAACTAAATGGGGAGTTACTATCGTATTATGTATTATTTGTATCTGTGTTGGAGCAATAGTCATGTATGGCTTATTCTATTTTTTCCCAACCAAGTTATCTTCTGTAACCAATATTAATAAGTTAGAAAAAGAGGTAACTGTTAATGAAAATGGTATTAGCGATGCAGTAGAGAAGATTTATGATGCGGTTGTAGTAGTAGAAACTTATAATAATGGTCGAGGTATTGCAAGTGGAACTGGGTTTGTTTATAAACTAACAGGTAACGGTTATGCTTATATCTTGACTAATAACCACGTTATTGAAGATGGTAATGAAATTTATGTGACTTTTACGGATGGGAAAAGAGTTAGAACAAATATAATAGGTAGCGATTCCTATGCGGACATTGCAGTTTTATCGGTAAGTGAAGATGCAATTATCTCAGTAGCGGAATTAGGTAGTAGTGTAGATGCTAAAGTAGGAGATACGGTGTTTGCTACGGGAGCACCGCTTGATAGTGCGACATATTCTTGGACAGTTACAAGAGGAATTGTATCCGGTAAAGATAGAATGGTCGAGGTAAGTACGGATAGTAGTAATTCCGCCGATTGGATTATGAAAGTATTGCAAACAGATGCGGCGATTAATTCAGGGAATAGTGGTGGGCCACTAGCTAATTCTAACGGTCAAGTAATTGGAATTAATTCCTTAAAATTAGCATCGACGGGAGTAGAAGGTATGGGATTTGCCATTCCAATTGAGGACGCTCTAGCGATTGCTGAGAAACTAGAAAAAGGGGAAAAGATTGTTAGACCAGTTCTAGGTATATCAATGTATGATGTTAGAAATACCGCTTATGTGACCCATTATGGAATAGTGGTTCCTGATGATGTAAATGCTGGAGTGGTAATTGCTAGTATCGAAAGAGGTTCGAGTGCCGAAAAAGCCGGGTTAAAAGTCGATGATATAATCGTTAAAATGGGAGATGCAGATATAACATCTGTAGCAATGTTAAGATATCAATTATATAAATACGAAGTCGGAGATAAAGTGGAGGTAACTTACTACCGGGATGGAAGTAAGCGGACGGCTACAGTGACGTTGACAAATTAAGCAACTTGAGGGTTGCTTTTTTGATGTAGATAATAACGGGAAATTAAGGCATTTTAATTCATATATTATAATGGGCGAAAAAAGTGTCATATAATATATTTTATTGTTGATTTTTGGCTAAATTTTAAGATAAAATATATTTGAAAAAGGAAGGAGAAAAAACAATGAAAAAAATAGGAAAAAGAGCATTATCTTTATTGTTAGTAATGGCTTTATTATTTAACTACTTTACACCTTTATTAGCTGTAGCAGCTGAGGATCTTAGTAACAGCACAACAAATAATGTTGCAATGGATAAGATTGTAAGTAAAGGTAATATTGAGGTTGAACTACATTTAGTATTACCAATAAGGAATAGTGAAACAAATGATATTAATTTTGGAATAGCCGATGAAAATGGTAATAAGGCAGCTATCGATTTAAATGAGGTTAATAAACCGGCAGATGGATATTACCAGACTAGTATAGATTTGGGTAGTCAAAAAATTACGGCGGCCGTGACCGAAAGAGATAAAGATGGGCATTTACTTAGTGGTATTAACAAGAGTGAAAATGTTGTCTATGTAAGTGTTAATCTTTACGAACTTGCTAAAGGAACTTATACATTAGAATTAAGTGGTAAACATTTTGCAACTTATAGTGTTTCCGTTACTTTAGATGACTATTCAAAGAGAGTAATGATTAGTGATGAAGCAGGTTTATTTACTATTGGGGATGTTAACCAAGATAAGGTAGTAGATGAGAAGGACTATGCTTTAGTAAGAGATAATCTTGAGACGAATAAAGCAGAGTATGACTTAAATTTAGATGGCGTAGTCGATATTGCGGATCTAAACTATGTAACAGCAGCGATTACTTCTGCTAAAAAGACCGTAAAAATAGAAAATACTAGTGCGATTATTAATAGTGAAAATATTTCTTTTGAAGTAGGAAAAGACATACTTGCAGAAGATAGTGATAGCGTTAGTTCTTTATTTACGGATGAAGGGGTTGTTAAACTTCAACAAGTTGGCGAAGAACCCGTTGAATTAGGAATTAATTTAAGTGGCGAAGAAGAAACCGCAACAGTAGAAATGAGCGAGGTAAGAATTACGGTGGGCGATAATGCCCCGGTGGGAATGAAACTACGTGTCGAAACAGAATCCGGAGAAATAATCGAAAAAGAGGTTGCTAATAATACTAATGTACCGGAAGGAGTTCATCTATTTACGGACGAAGCTAAAGAAGGAACTATTAGAGTAGACTTAGGTAAACAAGTAGCGGTTAAAAAAGTAACAATTGTTGTTACAGAAACCGGCGAAAATAATTTAGCGGAGATTGCGAAAGTAGAATTCTTAAATAATGTTAAAGTACAGACTAAAGAACCGGATAATTTTTATACTCCACAACACATTAAGGTAGATGATTCAGTTAGTGAACAATTAACCGTTACTTTTGATAGTGTACCTAATGTTACTGGCTATGAAATTGAAATTACGGGCGGCAAGATGAAAGGAGTTGTTTTCCAAACAACTTATACATCATTTACTATTGAAGATTTGGAAAACTATACGGAGTATGCAATTAGAGTACAATCAGTTAATCAAGAATGGCGAAGTGGCTATAGTGAAATAGTTAAAGCAACGCCACAAGCAACTAGAGTACCACCGGCTCCAGATATGGTAAATACGAAAGCAATTTATGGTGGTATTGAATTTGATTGGAAAGATATGGATGATACTTTAACTTATAATATATATTACCGTTTAGTAGGGGATACTAAATGGACGAAAGTTGAAAATATTCCAACTAATAAGTATACTTTAAAAGGATTAAAAGGTAATACCGAGTATGAAGCTTATATTACGGGGAATAATCCACTTGGTGAAGGTAGTGCTAGTCAGACTGTTAAAGTTAAGACTTTAGAAGAAGCAGCAGCTATTGCTCCTAAATATAAAGTAATTAATGAATTTGATAGTGCTTTAGGTAGAACTAACCATATAAATGGCGTTTATTCTTCAAGTGGTACGATGGTTGGTAGCGAATATGCGATGTATGATGATAACTTTGCGACGTATTGGGAGTTACAAGGATGGCAAAGTGGATCCCATTATTATAATTTGGGTTATCCAATATTCGAACTTGATAAATCATATAAGATGGATGAATTTGTTATAACTGTTCCGGATAGTTATCCATATAGTTTAAAAGCGGGTTCTTATAATCCGAATGACCACGACACATTAGTATATTATTGGAATGATACGGAAACTCGTACAGCTGATAATAAGAAGGTAGCTAATGGGGTATTATCAACAAGAACCGATGAAAATGGGCGTAAATACTATGTTCTTAAATTGCAAGATCCAATTGAAGCTAATGCAGTACAATTTGGGCTTACAGTTGTTGCTAATAATAATTTAATACAAATAGATGAAGTTAAATTCTATAATTACGATTCTTTAGTAGATGATGTTGCAGCTTTATTTACCGATGATTTAAGAGTAGAGTTAGCTGAAGGTGTTACTCAAGATACTATTGATAAATTAAGAGTTAGAGCTAATACAAAGGATCACGATGAATATTCTCCTTACCGGGATAGTGTATTAAATGATTTAGATTATGCCGAAAAAATCTTAAAGGATGAAAACTTAAATGATGTAATGATTGTTAATCCAAATATTTCTAATACTTACAATGGTCATTTAAAATTTGCGATGACAATTAACGATTATCAACCTTTAGGAATTGTGGCAAGACCGGGTGATACCTTAAATGTCTATGTTGGAAGTACAACCGGTAATGTAAATATCGAACTTGTTTATACTCAATTCTATGCGGAAGCGGGTTCTTGGAGTAAGACTTATAGTTTACAAAAAGGTCAAAACATTATTACTATCGATGCCATCGGTAGTGCTACTAGCGAACGCGGTGGAAGTGTCTATGTTAGATATAAATCAGCTCCTAGCGCTACTAATCAAATTAAAGTAAGAGTTAGTGGCGGCGTAAAAATTCCGGTATTGGATGTTTCTACTTTAACTAGCGAAGCGGATAAAAAGACAGCAATTAATGAATATGTTAAAGAGTTAAAAGAATATACGGATGCCTTAAGTAGTGTATATACTAATGAAGGTAAGACTTTTGATAAAAAAACGAGTGTCCTTAATTCAACGGAAATCGTTACGGAATATGGCATATTCTCTGTAGCTGCTACAGCAGTTATGGAAGCTTTGGAAGGTAAATCTAGTGATGCTAGTGAACAAGCTAATGTTTTACTAGAATCAACAGAAGCCTTTGATGAGGTGATGGAATTATTCTATCGACAAAAAGGGTTACAAAAACAAGCCGAAGATCCGAAAGATGAAATGCCAAAATCAAGAATTAACATTCGTTATATGCGAATGTTCGATGGAGCATTTATGTATGCCGGGGGATATCATATTGGTATTGAATATGGTTCTATTCCGGGTTTAGTTCAAGCTCATCGTAATACTGATAGCGAAACGGGATATTTTGGTTGGGGTATTAGCCACGAGATAGGACATCAAATTAATCAAAAAGATACTGTCTTTGCGGAAGTAACTAATAATATCTATGCTTTACTTGCACAGACAAGTAACGATAGTGATAAATCAAGATTAGAATTAAGTAATGTATATGAAAAGATTTATGATAAAGTAACAAGTCATACTATTGGTAGAGCGCAAAATGTCTTTGTTCAACTTGGTATGTATTGGCAGTTACATTTAGCTTATGATGAAGATAAAACTTTCGATGATGAAAATTCAATATTAGCGAAGATTAATCATATTTCTAGAACATATAACAATGTTAATAAATATGGTAGAGATGAACTAACTATTCTATTTGCTAGTATGGCAGCGGGAAAAGATTTAACAGATTTCTTTGAAATTTGGGGATTAAAAGCAAGTCAGACGCTAAAAGATGAGATTGCTAGTATAGAAATTGATGGTCATAAATTAGAAAAAGAAACTAGAGCAATATATTATCTAAACGATGAAGCAAGAAGATATATTCTTGGTGGTGGAGAAGGCATTACTAATAAGAACATTCTTAATGCTAGTATTGCTTCTACAAGTAATGAAGATAAACGTGTAGAAATTAGCTTTAGTGTAACTAGCGAAAAAGATAAGATTCTAGGTTATGAAATTCTTCGTAACGGTGTATCTATTGGTTTTGTCACTGATGGAGGTACTTTTGTAGATAATGTTGGAGCCGAAAATAATCGCGCTTATACATATACAGTAGTAGCTTATGATTACTTACTTAATAAAACGGATGTGGTAACTTTAGATGAAGTTAAGATAAGTCACGATGGTAGTGTTAAGAAAGATACATTTACGATTACTTCAAATGTCAAAGAAGCAGGTGAAGTTGTCGATAACGAAGATGAAAAACTAGATTTTGGTAAATTAAAAGTCAATAATCTAATTGATGGTAATATATTAACAGGATTTAAAGGAGTAGAAAAGATTAGTACTTTAAATCAAACAACTGATAAACCTAGTCTTACTGTTGATGACGGCAATGCCTATATTATTATTAATTTGAATAATCCAATGAGTGTTAGTGGTATTAAGTACCGGGCTTTAGTAGAAAATGGTGTTCTTGATACTAACACAATTAAGAAATATAAAGTTTATGTAAGTAGTGATGGCAATACTTGGACACTTGCAAGAACGGGGACATTTAATGTAACTGTGGAAAACCCTGAAGAAATTATCTACTTTATGGGTCAAGGTACTGATAGTGAAAGTCAATTATGGACTTATAATGATATAGCTTATATTAAGATTGAATCAGATGGTAATAAAGCTGGTTTATCAGGGTCCGAAATCGATGTAATCGCTCCTCCGGGAGATAATGTTGATTTTAATGAAAATGCCATAGGTAAACTTGCAAAAGATTATTGCTACTTAACTGAAGGATGTAGTGAGGAAGACTTAATTAAAGCTGGTTCAGTTATTATTCAAGGGACTTATCGTGGTAATCCTTCATTCAATAATGTATTGATTGGTGATGCTG
Source organism: uncultured Bacilli bacterium (assembly GCA_947624955.1). Lineage (GTDB taxonomy): Bacteria > Bacillota_I > Bacilli_A > RF39 > UBA660 > CALVJF01. The sequence continues at coordinate 43,308 of CANQMM010000003.1, forward strand.
CTAACGAGAAAAAACCTTATAGTGGTAAAGCATTAATATTTGCAGAACTTAATAGCGATCATTCAGTTTATGATGTAGCGAGCGGTACTTGGTTATATGTAATGACTCAAGAAGAATATGAAAAGATGAGAAGTGAATCAAGTAGTATTCGTGCTTACTTATATCGAGTTAATGATGCAATTACTTTAGCGGGTCAAAGACTTACAAGTACTTCAAAAGTAATTAGCGAATTAAAACCTTATTCTGAATTATCAGATATGGAAATTATTAGTGCTAATGCTAGCAACTAGGAAGGAGAAAGGAATATGAAGAAAAAATTATTACTTGTTATTACTCTATTAACTAGCATATTCTTTTTCTCTTTTTCTGCGCAAGCGCTAACTAAAATTAATTTTCAAGAGAAAAGTAATGGACATATAGATACTACTTTGCATTTTGAAGAAGGCTTTGTTGGTGGAATTGATATTACTTTTAACATTACAGGAAATGTCAAAGTTAAGGAATTCAGTTTTTCTGATAAAATAACGAGCGGCAATTACAATAAAGAGTATGAATATGATCAAAAGAATAATAGTTTAGTAGTAAGAGTGACAACTGGTGGTATTGGAGCTAGTCATAATTTACTTAATGATAAAAAAGAATTAGTTCTTGGAACGATTGTTTTGGAATCTTCCGAAAAAGAAGATGTTACTTATAAACTTTCTGAAAAAGAATTTAAGATTGTTGGTAATTATTGGGAACCCCAAGTTATTGCCCAAGAAAATATTACGTTAGGGGATAATACAGAGTTTGTATTTAAAGCCGAAGTAATTAATGAGCCGGAAGAAGATAAACCTGGTGATGAAGATAATAAAGATACCGATGGAGATAATCCTCAAGATAATACTGATAATGAGGACGAGAATAAACCAAGCGACTCTACCGAGGTAGATCCTAGTGATTCTGACGACAAACAAGGTGATGATAAGAATGAAGATGACAAAGACAATACGGATAAAAATGATCAAGTAGATAAGGAAGAGCAAGAAGACAAAGAAGATCAAGAAAATAATTCAAAAGAAGAAGCAGAAGATAATAAAGTAGAAGAAGAAAATAATACGATTACTTGGATTATTTTAGGGATTGCGGGAGTTGTATTTATTGCTTGCGTTGTTTGGTTTGGGTTAGTAAATAGAAAAAAGAGACTAGGAAATTAATCTAGTTTATAAAACTCTAAAGGATGATGAGAGTCATCCTTTTATGATGGAGGGAAATAAAATATTGCGGGATATGGGAGAATAAACTATAATTAAGAAGGAATAAAATGTAGTAAAGGAGCAAAGATAAGAAATGGCTAAACAAATAGATCCTCACTTAAGTAATATTGGAAGTTATTTAGAACTAGAAAGAGATGCTAAATTTATAATTCCGGAATATCAAAGAAAGTATGCTTGGGAAATAGCAAACTGTGATAAATTATGGTCTGATATTACAGATTTTATTGAAAACGATAATAGAGATCCGTATTTTTTTGGAACGATAATAATTAACTGTACTAATGATGATAAAGAACTAAGTTTAATAGATGGACAGCAACGAACAACAACTTTTATGCTTTTATTAAAAGCTTTATTAATTAAAATTAATGATACTTTAAAGCTGATGGTTGATGATGCGGAATCAGAACAACTTAGGAGAGCTCTAAGAGAAAGACGAAGAACTCTAATGAAGATCTTATATAAAGCGGATGCGGAAGAAATTGCTGATGAACCAAATGATGTAAGCGACGCGAAAATATATAATTCTTTTGGTAATTTAGTTAATCAATCTAATCAAGAGATATATAAAGATGAATTAACTAATATTATGCGAGCTTTAAATTATGAGGAAGCTGAGCAATCAGCAGTTAAAATACCATATAAGCAGAAAGATAATCGCTATACTAATTTCTTTAGAAATTTTAAACATTTCTATTTTAAAGATGAATTAAATAAAATAGATTTTTTAAATAAATTTACAAAAACATTTTTAGATGAGTGTCAGGTAATAGAAATAAAAAGTTGGAAAGTTGAACAAGCCATAACGATGTTTAATTCTTTGAACTCTGATGGCATGCCATTAACGGATTCAGATATTATATATTCGAAGATGTTTGCAGCTGCCAAAGAGGAAGAAAGAAAATCATTAGGAGAAAAATGGCGTTATTTAGTTGATATTACTAGTAAATTAGAAAGTAGCAAAATAGTTAGTATTAGTGCATTATTAAATCAAAAGATGTACTTATATCGAAGTATTAATGGGGAAACAAGAAATGCCAGTGGTAATATTGATGTTACTACTCCAGGATTAAGAAGATATTATACAGATATTAATCCGACGTTAATTAAAAAACCATTAGAGTTTTGTGATGAATTAATTATTTTAACGGAAATTTGGAATATTGTAAAAGATAATAATGCTGTAAAAGTTTTGTTAAATTTTAATGATAACTCTAAATTATTTTTGGCCAGTTTCTTTCATCGGTATGATAGTTATTTTTCATTCGATGAAATGGGGAAGGTAAAAATAGAGGAAGATAATAAAGCAACTCTAATTAGAAATATTGAAAAAGTTGCTGAAATGATGTTGAGATTGTTTACGATACTAGCTTTAGTCGATGCTGGTTACTCTAGTTCAAACTTTAAAACTTTCTTATTTTCTGAAGAAATAAAACTAGCTGATGCCAATATTTCTTTGGAAGAAATTAGAGAAGATTTTAATACACATATTAATAAACAGTGGACAAAAGAAGAGATAAGAAGTAAACTGTATGATTATGAAAAAAATGATATGGTTTATTTGAATGAGTATTTATATGCTAAAAATAATAATAAGCCTTTGGTAATATCGGCTGACATAGATATTGAACATATTATGCCGCAAAGTGGAAAGAATATTAGAACTATTCAAAGTGATGCTAATATAGCTGATGATGAGATGTTTGCTGAGTATATAAATAAACTAGGTAATAAAATTTTATTGGAATATAATATTAATCGTTCTATTAGCAATGAATGGTTTAGAACGAAAGTATCAACGAAGATTTCTGATAAGACAGGGTACATAAATAGTGGATATCCTTTAGCCCAACATTTAGTAGAATTATATAGTGGAAGTGTAAAGCCTTATTGGACTAAAGTTGATATAGAGAATGCTACTAATGAAGCTGCTGATAGAATTGTCGAGTTTATTTTTAGTAATGATTAAGAATGATAAACAAATTTTGGTTTAATTAGTTAAGGCCAAAATTTTTTCTTTTGAAGAGTTAATAATGTTATAATATGTATAGAGATTGACTTAGGGGATGATTAAATGGCAAAGAAGAATGATGATGTAGTAAATTCACTAGCTAAATTATTAACTATTATAATTATGGCGGGTTTATGGCTTTTTAAAGAAGTTATTGAAGGAATTATTTTAATAATAAAAGATATAGTAACTTTTCTTGGATTTATTATTAAATTACTTTTTAATAAAATAAAAGGTTTAAATAAGAAAGGAGAAAGTAAAATGGAAAAATCTAATTGGGGAGAAAGTAATGATGAAGGTATTAAAGCACCGGATGTGGTAGCGGGTTTAGTTTTAGGAGGACTAGCTAGTCATAATAAATCTGATATAGATGACGAATTAGAAGAGGAAATGGATAATTACGATTTGGAAGATTGGCAAAAAGATTTAGTTAGAGATGGTGATTATGACTCTTGGGACTTTGAAGAAGATGGTGAACTTGAGGAAGATGATTACTATTCGGAAGATGAATTTTAGAATATATGAAGAGATAGGAAAATGAAAAAAGGTTTTGTAATAAAAGAAGTTAGTGTTGAAGAAGCTTTAAAGGTGTTTCCAAAAATAAAGGAATGGGATAGACCGGAAGCGGGGAAAGTTTCTTATTGCTTAGAAAGAATTGGAGATAAAAGATATATTGCATTAGCAGCTTATAATGAAGAGGCAGAAAACATTGGCTATTTGATTGGCTATGAGCGAGATCAGGCATTTTATTGTTGGTTTGCCGCTGTAGAAGATGGATATCGGAGAATGGGTATACTTACGAAGATGATGGAAAAGTTTATTGATTATGCAAGAAGTCTTGGATATGATAAGGTGACATTAAAGACGGTGAATAATAAAAGAGAAATGTTGAGTTACTTAGTCAAGAATGGTTGGAATTTTATGCAAGTATTTCCTAAAGATAAGCCAATATTAAATGAAATTTGGGTTGAGAAGAGAATTGATTAAGATAAGTTCCTTTTTGAAATATAGTTGTTATAAATTGTGAGAATTTTAGAACTAATTATTATTATGTTGTTAATAAAGTAGTGTGGTGAAATAAATGAACGAATTTAATGAATTTATGAGTACATATCCGATAGGAGAAAAGCTAGTTGACTCATCGGCAAATTATTATATTCTGTTAAAGAAAATTGCTAATAAAATTAGTGATTTATACAGGGGAAAATATTTAGTTAAATTTTCTTGTGGTCAGGGTAGACTTTCAGATGTTCCTTGGATTTGCATTTTTAATACAAGCATTACTGAAAAAGCTGGCAAAGGTTTATATATATGTATTTTGTTTAGGGCAGATATGTCTGGATTTTATATTGAAATAATTAACGGTATGCAGTATTTTAAGGATACCTTTGGCGCTAATAGTCTTATGAATCTAAATAAAATTTCGCATTACTTTAGAAGGCAGATTAATACCGACAAGTTTAATCTTTATAATATAGATTTAGGTGTTAAAAAAGGTACTAGGGGAGAAGCATACGAATTTGGTACTGTAATAGCAAAGTTTTATGAAAAAAGTAATTTTGATATAATTGGGCTGAAAAAAGATTTAGATGATATTTTGTTAATATATGATGGATTAGTTGAAAATATGTCTGCAACTTCATATGATGAAATCATAAATATGGTAATTAATGATAATGATATTCCCTTGGATTGTATTAATGAATCAAATCAGCAATTAGAACAAAAAATGTTAAAAGAGTTAGGATTAGATATCGGTGAAGTTAATTCTCTTGTAGAAATATCTATTCCAAATAAAGAGAAAAGGTTGACTACAGAAATAACAAGAACTGTTAGAAAAATAGATGGTGTTGAAAAAGCTAAAAAAGATGCCGAAGTTGGTTTATTAGGAGAAGAATTAGTTATAGAGTACGAAAAGCAAAAAATGATAGATAATAAAAGACCTGATCTTGTAGATAAAGTTGTTTGGGAGTCTAGAGTAAATGATGTCTTAGGATATGATATCAGATCTTATGATTTTGATGAAAATGGTAATGAATACGAGATTTTTATTGAAGTTAAGTCAACTGAGTCAAATGAAAAAAACGTTTTTTTCATTAGTAAAAACGAATATGATAAAATGGTATCATTTAAAGAAAAATATTGGATATACAGAGTTTCAAATAAAAAACATATTTTTTACAAGATTAATTATGAATTACTATGTAAAAGATTTGATATGGAAATAAATGATTATGTGGTTATGTTAAAAGATCAGTAGAACTTGTTAAGAAAAGACTTATTAAGTGAAATTAAATAGCTAGGGATGAAGCGTAGCTGCTTATAGAACTTTTTGATTATTAAGATGAAGAAAAGATAAAGATGACTTTGATATAAGTTAGTAATAACGTTAAGTTTAGCCGAATGTGTAAGAATGATCAAAATATATGATATAATCATAATGTAAGGACGTGAATATTATGAATTTGAATCCAGAATCAAAACCATCAATTCGAACTAAACAAGATGCACAAAAAGTTCAAGAGCAATTATTGGAAAAGAAAACTCAAATTATTGAAGATGCTCCTAAATTATCTTTATCAATAAAAAATGCAAGGTGATAGTTATGAAAGAAGAAACTAAAGATAAAATTCAGACTGCTACAGAATGTATTTCTGTTGGTTCAAATATAGCTACACTTGCTAATCCATGGTTTGCTACTGTGCCTTTAATTGTATTTTGTGTTAATAGAGCTATTGGCTTAATTAGTAATGATGATATTATAAAACGTTTAAGAAAATTTGAAGGTGAATTAGAAAGAAAAAGGATAACAAAAAAGCATTTCAAAGAAAAAGTTCTTAGCTTGTCAGAACACAAAAAATTTTTTGCTTCATCAACTTTAGAATATATAATTAAAAATTGCATCCCAGAAACTGTAGATATTTACATATCATTATTTATTGATTACATTATAGCAGATAAATATGATTTAGAAGAAGAATTATGTGAAATAATTTTATCATTAAATAAACATGATGTTGAGTTATTAAAATATATAAAAGGATTTTTAAAAAATGGTGATAAAACTGTATATCAAAAAGAATTAGAAATGAAAAATAATAAGATGATTTCTAAGGATAATGATGAAGATGAATTATCTATGTTTGCTGATAGAAATATTATATTAGATAAAAATAAAACAATATTTTGGGAAGATTTTGCCTATTTTTGTAATCTTTCTAAAGAAATGACATTAAATGAAATAATGTTATTAGAAAAATATGAAAATGAGGAAAATTTTGTGTATAATAATTGGAAATTTTATGGCAAATCTTTTACAAAACTAGAAAAGCTTGGTGTCTTAAGTTTAGATTATCATACTTTTTTAGGAACTATGAATAGTATGGAAATTAGTAGATTTCATTTAACTATTCTTGGATTAGACTTACTAAAATACATTAAAATAGACGATGATTAAATCATAATTTTTTGATATAATAAATATATAAAAAAGGAGGTAATTTTATGGATGAAATAACTTATGATAAAGTTCAAGAAGAAAGCAATCCTATAATAAAACAATTATATTGGAATATAGCTTTTGGCCTTCAAGATGTCGATGGATTAAAACCTTCTAAATATATGAAAGAACTATCTAAGCAACATATTCAGGGGGAAAAGACTTATCAAGAAGTTCAAAATGAAATAACTTCCTATTATAGTAAAAATAAAGATAATCATAATGACGATGATGAAGAAGAAGCAGATGAAGTTGCCACTGCTATATATGAAATATTAAGTGATAAATCATTTAGATTTGATTTTCTAACTTTTAAAAATTATCATAAAAGGCTATTTACTAATTTAGATAAGAAAAAATATAATCCAGGAGAATTTAGAACTTATAATTTTACAAAAGATGAGCCTGTACTTAAGGGAGATACAGTTCAATATCAATCCTTTGATTTAATTGAAGAAACTTTAAAATATGATTTTAATGAAGAAAAAGAAATAGATTATAGTAAATTTAATGAAGAAGAATTAATAAATAGAATTGTTGAATTTACCTCTAGAATTTGGCAAGTTCATCCATTTCAAGAAGGAAATACTAGAACTACTGCTGTATTTATTCAAAAATATTTAATAAGTATGGGATTTAATATTAATAATGAATTGTTTAAGGATAACGCATTATATTTTAGAAATGCTTTAGTAAGAGCAAATTATACCAATTATAGTAAAGGTATTAAAGAAACAAATAAGTATTTAATTATGTTTTTTGAAAACTTGTTATTAAATAAAAGTAATGATTTAAATAATAAAGAGTTATATATTTAGAAATGAAAAATGTAGTTTTAAAATAATTACTAAATAGCAAATAATTGAAAAAATATTAAACAAAAGAAAAAATAAAATGAGGAGTAAAATATGAAATACATAATTGGTTTAGATTTAGGAATAGATAATGTTGGTTATTCAGTTATTAATGCCGAAACAAAAAGTATTATTAAAAAGGGTGTTCGATTATATAGTGTCGCTGATAAGGCTGAAAATCGTAGAATTCTAAGAAATACTAGAAGAAGAATAAAGAGAAAAGATAATAGAGTTAATGAATGTTTAAATTTATTTAAAGAAATAAATTTTCCGGATTATAATACTATTGATGATGATTTATTAGCTAAAAGAATTAAAGGTTTAAATGAAAAAATAGAAAAACAAGAAATAGTAAATATAGTATGTTATTTTATGAGCCATCGTGGTTATATTCCGTTTGGCGATGAAGACCGAAACTTAATTGATTTAGATAATAAATATCCATGTGAGTATTATATGGAAGTCTTTAAAAAGTGCGGTAAATTTCGGAATATGCAATTAGTGGTAAAGCATAGTGATTTGAAAAAAGAATTAGGGGCTATTTTAAATAAACAACTAAATTATTATCCAGAATTAAAAAATATAATGAATAAAGATAACAATTTATTAACTATTTTTTCAAGGAAAAGAAAATTTTGGGAAGGTCCAGGAAGTATAGATTCATTAACACCATATGGTCGTTTTAAAAATGTAGATGATGTATTAGAATATCAAAAAATTAAAGAGGAAGGAAAAGAAAAATATTTATTTGAAGAATTGATAGGTCATTGTAAAATTTATCCTAATGAAAAATGTGTTCCAAAAGCTAACTTTTTTGCCGAAAAATTTAATTTATTAAATGATTTTATAAATATTAGAATTAACAATATTGAAAATATTACAAATAATGAATTTATATATGTGGATAATAATGAATCTTATCGACTTACAACCTTAGCCTTGGAAAAAATTATTGATTATTGTTTAAATTATGAAGGGACTTTAACTTATGTTAAGGTTTTAAAAGATGTGTTGGGTTTGAAGAAAGAAGATATAAGTAGCTACCGTATTGATAAAAATAATAAGCCAACATTTTCTCTTATGAACAATTATAGACATATAAAAAAAGTTTATCAAGAAAATAATTTGGATATGACTTGGTTAATTAAAGATAATTATAAAAATTACAATATTTTGATAAATCTTTTAGCAGTTGCTCCTGGTATAGTAGAAGTAAAAAAGATGTTAGTGAATATACATGATTGTCATGATGATGAATTAAATGTGATAAAAAGTATAAATGATAAACTTAAAAAAGATGGAGTATTGCAATATCATGCTTTATCTGAACGAGCATTAGTTAGAGCAATAAATGATATGGTTACAAATTGTATGAATTTTATGCAAGTATCTAAAAAATTCGATTATGAAAAGGAAGCAAGAGTAGAATTAATTAAAAATTATGGTAATGGTAAAAGTAAATTATTAATGACTACTAAATATGTTGATGATATTATTGCATCTCCACAAGTAAAAAAGACCTTACGTCAAGCTATTAAAATTGTTAATGATATTATTAAAGAACAAGGTGATTATCCATCTGTAATTGCAGTTGAAACAACTACGGAACTAAATAGTAATGAAAAGAAAAAAGAAATTGAAAAAGATCAAAAAAGAAATGAAGATTTAAGAAAAGAAGCCATTAAGTATTTGGAAACAAATTTAAAAAATATAAATGTTACTCCTAAAATGATTGAAAGAGTAATGCTATATCGTGAATTAGATGAAGCGTGTCCTTATTGTGGTTCTCCTTTAAATATTAATGATGTTATAAATGATATTGTAGAAGTAGAACATATTCTTCCAATTAGTCAAAGTGCTGATGATTCTCAAGATAATAAAACCCTTGCTTGTGTTAAATGTAATAATTTAAAAGGAAATAGAACTCCATATGGTTTTTTAACTCCAGAAAAATTTGAAGAATTTGTTCAAAGATTATCAAAATTAAAAATAAGTGAGCAAAAAAGAAATAATTTCTTAACAACAGATGATATAAATAAATATAAAACTAAATTTTTTAATCGTAATTTAAGGGATACTGCTTATGCTACAAAAGAAATGGTTAATCAAATAAAATTGTTTAATTTATATTTAAAAGAAAACGATAAGGAAAAAGAAATTTTAACTTTATCTACTCCGGGGCAATTAACTCATAAAATTAGAGAAGTATGGCAACTTGAAAAAAATCGTGAAGAAGGAAAATGGCATCATGTTGTGGATGCTTCAATTGTTGGTAGTATAGCTATTACAAATATAGGTAAAAAAATTATTAAGTTACAAAATGATCCCCAATATTTGCTTTTAAATAAAAATGAGCTTCAAGAAATACCTAAATTATTGTCTAATTTTACCCCTAATGAAATGAAAGATGAAATATGTCAAATTAAAAGTGATGCTGATATAAATATTTCTATGCAAGTTAATAAAGATATTAATAGGTCAATTTCTAATGCTAATTTAAGTAAATTTATCAAAAAAGATAATAATTATTATATTATAAAACAGATTAATGATATATATGCTCCTGACTTATACCGAAATGATAAAAAATTATTAGATTGCTTATTTGATAGTAATGATACTAAATATACATTGTTATGTCAAAGTCAAAATCCTAAGTTATATTCTTTATTAAAAGATATATATCACAATTATCAACATGATAATACTAATCCATTTTTAAATTATTGTTATGAATTAATGGATAAAGACCCTAAAGAATTTAATTATTTAGTTGATGGAATAAAAACTTCTTCTAAGAATAATAAAGGAGTATTAATAAAAAAATTACGCTATATGCAAAATGTAAATGCTCCCTTCCTTTTAGAAAAGAAAAGTATTGCTAAAAAAGAATCTACTTTAATAGGTTTAGATAGTGTAGCTGTTTATTATACAAGTTTATATTGGAATAAAGATTTAGAGAAAATAATATTTATGCCAGTATATCTTCCTTGTGTTAATTTTAAAACAAAGCAAATTAATAAAGAACACCGATTATATCAGTTATATTATCAAAAATTAATTGCAGGAAAAGATGTGGAATTTATAGTTAATTTGTATAATGGGAATTATATTGAAATAGAAAAACCAAATGGTGAAATATTTCATGAATATGTTAAAGGATATTCTAAATCGAGTGGTAGTATTCAATGTAAATCAGGTAAATATTTATCTTCAAATGATAAATTTACTTTGTATGATGTTGATCGTTTAGGAAATAAGTATAAACGTTTGACATGGCCTCAAAAATAATGTATCTTGACTTTGACAGTAAAAACGAGCAATCCCTTTAATTACCTAGGTTTGCTCGTTTTTAAAATGTTGTACAT
>CANQMM010000004.1 GCA_947624955.1 uncultured Bacilli bacterium
TTATAATCCCACTAGCTTAGCTAGTGGTTTTTTGATGGCTTGCCCTTTGCAAGCCACACCCTTAAAGGTTAATAAAAAAAGATGATTTTACTCATCTTAAATGCTCAATTCATATGGTTTTTTTTCACTGCCAATATGATTGTCATCGTGAATTATTTTAACATCTGACTTTAGATAAACGACCGGCCGGACACCAATAATGGCATTAACATTGTTGGAATGTCCATAACCTGAAGAGTTCACAAGAAACGAAATGTCACGGTATCCGGAACGAGGTGTAAGTGTCCACTGCGCATAATTTGCATTGTATAGCCAGTCGTTATTTTTACAGTTGCTAAAATTACCTTCACTCCAGCCATATAAATCTTTTGCTAAGCATGAATCTCTACCATATACTTCTCCTCCTGTGGCATATCCATAGTCACTTGGATACATTAGTCCTACTTTCCCTATCCATTTCTTCGGATTATTTTCATATACTATTTCACTTCTTTCGACAGTATAAAATTGTTCTGCTAATACTACTGATGAACTTGGCCCGCCTAAATTCCACATTGTTGTTTCTATCATATTTTTAGCAACGTCAGTCAAACCAATTTCTTCATAGTCACCTGTATGCTGCCAGTAATCGCCCTCATTTAATAATTTTTGCAGTGATGCATTGCTCCAATTGTTGACATTACTTGAAGCCCACGGTAATTGAGATGTCAATCTATCTTTTCTAATTATCTTTATTCTCTTTTCATAATCGCCATTTTCACTTGGCTTAACATAGAATACCCCTATAATCCTCCATAGTTCATCATTAAATGTTACGTAATTGTTCGGATCTTGACCTATATATCTAACGTTCTCATCTGGGTCGTCGTTGGCCATTGTTTTTGTATTTGTGGCAAGGAGATTTTCGATATATTCGGCTCCGGTTGGTTCGGCAGCAGTTGATACTACGGAAATAAGAGCTTGAAAGGTACTCCCTCCTACTTGGCCATTAGTTGCATCATTATCTATCCACAATCTTAATGAATAAGTTTTTTCTGTTTCTGGTTCTAGTCCTCCAAAATCTAAAGAACGCGAACTACTTGTATTATCAAGTGCCGTACTAACAGAGTTATATGCACTATACAACATTGGACGACGATTATTTAATTGTAATTTAATATATTGATCATCCATTGTACTTGTATTTAATTTTTCTAAATTTACGGAAAAGTGAGCATAGATATTACAGGTATTTTTAATCGTAAAAGTATATGCTTCTTGTTGCATTCCTTTTTCATCTGGTATAGGATAAGCATTATTAAAGTTAATTATATTATTATCATCTGTATAACTAATACTAAAGCAACCTGATTGAAAAAGATTAGTACCAGATTGAACTTCAGTTTGGTTCCATACAGCATAAGAAAAACCAATACCTATCGATATTGATAAACATACGGCAAGTATTCCTAGTACTACTACTTTCTTATTCATACCTAGTCACCTATATCTTTCTATGACTAGGATACCCCCCCCCCCCCGCATATTTGTCAAACTCGAAAGTATGTACGCTATCGCTAATGTAGACAATTGAATTTCTTATGTAGACAAAATTATAAATTGATTTAAATTTGTAAAAAAATAACCAATTTTGAAAATTGAAGCTTATTTTTATGGCAATTTGTTAAAAATCTAGGGGGTTTTAACGAAATTGACTTATTTTTTTGCTTCAATTTTGAAAATTGGCTTTTTGACTTTTATTGGTTATTGAGTATGATACCTCTTCGGAAAGACGCATTGTGCTTGCCTTCATTCCTACGAGCTAGTTTGGAGGCGGTGTAGATGAAAAAAGATTGTCAAATCTTATTTCACTATATTATTATTCTATTACTCCTAGTAATAATCATTTACTTGCTTAATCAGCAATAGAATTTGAATATTCAGGGGGTTTTGGAAATAACAAAGCACTAGCAAGCTCGTGCTAGCGCTAGACCAAACAGGTAAGCGCTAATGCGCTTTCCATAATTTTATTATACTACTTTTTTAATAAATTACAAACTAGATTATTTTATTTGACATAGCGTTTTGGCAGTACGCATCATTTGTGCTGTATAACCCATTTCGTTATCATACCAAGCGACAACTTTAACTAATTGTTTGCCATCACTTTCCAAAACAGAAGTGGAAAGTAAGTCGACTAAAGCACCGCATTTTTTCCCGATGATATCACTAGATACTACCGGATCCATAGTAGCTTTAAGAGTTTCATTTTGATTGTTGATAAATAAATTATTTAACTCTTCGACAGAGGTATTTCTTTTTAACTCCAAAGTAACATCAATTACTGAACCGTCGCTTACAGGAACACGGAAAGCATTACCATCCATTTTACCTTGTAAAGAAGGAATAACTAAACCAATAGCACTAGCAGCGCCGGTAGAAGCAGGAACGATATTCATTGCACAAGCTCTACCCCGACGGGCTTTAATACCTTTTTTGTGAGGAACATCTAGAGTTGCTTGGTCATTGGTGTAAGCATGAACGGTAGTCATAAAACCTTTTTCGATACCAATATTTTTTTCAATGACATTTAATACCGGAGCAAGACAGTTGGTAGTACAAGAGGCAGCGGAAATAATGGTTTCACTACCGTCTAAGATATTATCATTAACATTATAAACAATAGTTTTAACATCGCCTTTAGCAGGAGCGGAAATAATAACTTTTTTAGCGCCCGCAGTGATATGTTTCATAGCATCTTCATATTTGGTAAATAAACCAGTACATTCAAAGACTACATCGATATCTAAATCACGCCACGGTAAGTTGGCCGGATCTTTTTCACTAAATATTTTAATATGTTTTTTATTGTTAATAACTAAATCGTTATCCACAAAGGAGATAGCTTCTTCGTGAAAACTACGATGATTAGTATCGTATTTAAGTAAATAAGCAAGAGTTTCTGCATCTGTTAAATCGTTAATTGCGACGACATCAAAATCAGTTCCGGTAATCATTTCTCTAAAAGCTAAACGGCCGATACGGCCGAAGCCATTAATTGCTACTTTAATCATTATATCAATCCTTTTCTATTTTTATTTTACTATTCAAATATACTACCACCAATGAATTCCCGCAAGATGGAATCGTCATTTACGTATTCAGATGGTATAGGGAAAAATCCTTTTAAAAAGTTAATAAGTCTTCTAGCTTCTTCATAATATGGTGAACCACCATCAATAGAGTAAAGTAGGGGCTCGACATAGACTTTTAATACTCCTATTTCATAAGCAAGGGAGGTATTGATAATCGTATCTGATTGGTTAATGAAAGGGTAAATATATTTTTCTTCCCCGTGTCTTAAAGTCTCAAGATAAGCAATGGTGTCATCGACACTACGATTGCGGGTTCTTCGATCCCTAACGATTCTTCTTAAAACTCTTAAATCAGTTGAAGAAATATAATTATGACGGTCGACTTTTAAAGCGAGGAAGGGACTTAAATAAATTTTATATTTTAGTTCCTGGGGAATCGATGGAGTTAGTTCATCATTAAGACAGTGTAAACCTTCCATTAAAATGATACTGTTAGGTGGTAAAGTTACTTCTCTATCGAAGACTTTGGTACCGGTTGGAAAATCAAAACGGGGCATTTTAACGGTCTTGCCATTTATCAAATCATTAAGAGTAGTACTAAGTAATTGGGTATCAATGGCATCTAAACTTTCAAAGTCATAGTTACCAAATTCGTCTTTAGGAGTTTCTTCTCGTTCTTTAAAATAATCATCAACACTAATCATAAATGGCTTATAACCTAAAGCTTTCAAGTTTAAAGCAATCTTTTTAGTTGTTGTAGTTTTACCGGAAGATGAAGGACCGGCGATTAAAACGTACTTAGCTTTACGATTAATTATTGCTTCGACAACTTTTTGAATATTGATATTGAAAAACATTTCACTAGATTTAACAAGTTCTTTGATTTGATAATTACTAATCATATCATTAATATCGGATAAGTAGGTAGCTTGGTGTTGTTTTAGCCAATAACGCGAGTCTTTATAATTTTTAATGACTTTTTCATAATGAACATATGGTTCAATAGTGGAATGATTAGTACTTTCGGGAAGAAGGAGAACTAATTCGTTAGGATTTAAATATTTTAAATCAAAGTTTTGTAAGATTTGGGTAGTATAGGGCATTTCAACATAAAAATAGTTAATAGTTTTATGGAGTTTATAAAGAGTTACGATATCATTAGTGACATTATGAATATTTTGAGCTTTTTCTTCTTCACCTATTAGATGACAAAATTGAATAGCTTCTTGTTTAGCAACATTTAAACGTTTAATAGGAGCATTAGATTTAGCAATATTCAACATCGCATTTTTTAATTGAGAAACATCTTGCTCGGTGAATTCTTGGGGACCATTTATCGTAATATGAATTCCACGCATTATGGAATGATTGAAAGTTACTTTATAAGATTTACCAAATTCTTCATTTAGAGCAACTTGTAAAACGAATTTAAGACCAGCTTGATAAATTTTATTACCAATTACAGAATTAGGATAAATTAATTCGACATAATCTTGATTAGCGACTTTAGTATCTAAGGGAACTAATTCATTATTAACGCGAACGCCGATAAGATTAGGATATAACTGAGAAAGATAATCATAGTAAGATAAGCCAAGGGGAAGAGTTTTTTCACCTTCGCCTTTGATATTAATAGTTATTTCTTGATTCATGAAACCACCTTTTATTCTATATTATATTTTATCAAAGAAGATATGTTTCGTCTAGATGAGGATTTTTAGTTGACATTAAAAGATTTGTCGATAAAATTTGGGTATTAGATAGGAAACAACCGGTAATATATTAATAGGTGATACTTTTGAATATGATTCCAAATGTAATTGAAAAAAAATATAATGGGGAGTATGTTTATGATTTATACAGTAGATTATTAAAAGATCGTATTGTCTTTATTTGTGGGGAAATCAACGATATCAGTAGTAATCTCATAGTTAGTGAGTTATTGTATTTAGATAGTTTAAGTCACGACGAAATTTGTGTTTATATCAATAGTCCCGGTGGGAGTGTCAGTGCCGGAATGGCGATATATGATACGATGAATTTGATTAAGAGTGATGTTAAGACGATTGTTGTAGGGATGGCCGCTTCGATGGGAGCTTTCTTACTAGCTAGTGGTGCTAAAGGAAAAAGGTGTGCTCTACCTAATAGTGAAATAATGATTCATCAACCACTAGGGGGAGTAAGTGGGCAAGCGACAGAAATTCAAATAGCAGCCGAAAGAATACTGAAACTAAAGAAAAAGCTAAATGGGATTTTAGCTAAACAAACAGGGAAAAGTTTAAGAAGAATTAGCCGCGATACAGAAAGAGACTACTACTTAAGTGCTAAAGAAGCTTTAGATTATGGTTTAATTGATGAAATCTTATGATATAATCTAAATGGTGAAGATAGATGGAGTATTTAGATTATTACGATGAAAATGATAACTTATTAGGTTATGAAACGAGAGAGGCAGTCCACGAAAAAGGGTTATGGCATCGGACCCTTCATTGTTGGCTATACGATGAACAGGGAAGAGTATTTTTTCAAATAAGAAAAGATAGCAACAATACTTTTTATACGACGGCTTCCGGTCACGTCTTACACGGGGAAAGTTTAACAGATGCCTTTAAAAGGGAAATTAAGGAAGAGATTGGTTTAGACTTAAAGATGAGCGAAGCCACACTAGTCGATGTCGTTACTTGGAAAGCCGAAAAGATAAAAAATGGCAGACCGTGGATTGACCACGCAAAAGCCCACGTCTATGTCGATTTGTTTAACGGGAGTTACAAGGATTTTAAGTTTGATGGTAATGAGGTTGGAGGTCTAGCTTTAGTCGATGCCGAAGAAGCTTTAAATTTATTTACGACGATGAGTGGAGAGATTAAAGCAACATTAATTTTAGATAATGGAGAAATTAAAGAAGAAATGGTCAACCCAAGTAACTTTTTAAAGATGGAGCACGAAACGTTAATTGACAAATACGGTGATGTTTTAAGAAAAGTAATCGAACTAAAAAACAAGTAGTTAAATATTACTTGTTTTTAAATTTCTACCTTCTTCGTAGAAAGCTTGTTCAAGAGTAATAGGTTTAGCAGGTTCACCATTAGTCACTATTTGTAGATAATTGTTAAATAGGGCGTTATCACTGATAACTATATAACCTTTGGTGCGTAAATCAGGAAATTGGGTGTTTTGAAATTGGGAATAGGTTAGGTCGATAAGATAGAAACTAGCAATACCGTATTTAGGAACTAAGCAAAAATGATGATCATAATTAAACCCTAATGAAGAGGTAGTAACTATATGGTTCGGTAGGTGATAATCTAATAATTTAAGCGATATTAGTGAACTATAAACCATACAGGTTCTTTCCGTAGTTAAGTTAGGATACTCTTGTTTGATAGCATTGATAGCTTGTTCTATTAACGCGGTTTGATCTTGTTTGCGTATATTAATCATATCTAATATATCCATACTATTCTTCCTTTTCTTTGTGCTGTTCAACTAGTTTTTTCATTTTAATAAAGTAATGATTTATACCGGACTTGCCAATTGGACGACCGGTTTCTTCGGTGATAATATCGGCAAGCTCTTGAAAGGATACTTCGGGATATTTAAGACGATATTCTAATACTTCTTGAATACGTTCATCTAAGAGGGCCATTAAGTCGTGTTCTTTCAAGTAATTAATATCTTCAAGATGCTTTAAGCCCGTTTTGATAATCTTTTCTTGATTGGCAATTTCACAATTATTAAGACGATTAACCATGTTTTTATGGTCACGATAAATACGAATATCTTCGAAATAGAATAAGGAATTGATAGCGCCGAATAAGCGGAGTAAATCGCTAATCATTTCCGCACTTTTGATATATATCATATAACGGTTAGAACGTTTGAGTATCTTAGCATTGATTTGGAAATTTTGGAGAAGCTGAAGAATATATAAAGCTTCTTTTTTGGTACTGACAACAAACTCTAGATGATAACCACTATTTTTAGGATCACTTATGCTACCGGATGCGAGAAACAATCCTTTTAGGTAAGCCGTTTTTTCTTCGTCGGTCGATAAGAAATATTCTTCGGGAAGTGTTTTTTTATTATTTTCTAAAATGTTTAATCTTTCGAGAATGTTATCAATATTAGAAGTTAGTGTCAAGATATATACTTGGCGAGTTCGTAATTTTCTTTGCAAACGATAAGTAATTTGGGGAGAAATATTAAAAGCTTCTTTAATTAATTTATATACCCGGCGGGCAACTTTAGCGTTTTCGATAGTTACCTCTATTTGATTTTTAGTTATATAGGCATCAAAACGAATAAAAGCCGATAACTCACAAATAGTTTCTAAAGGATTTAAAGTAGTGTTAGCAATTTCTTCTTTTATACTAGTAGCAAATGTCATTTTTCATTCCTCATTAAATAGCTAAATATGAGATAAGCCGTCTTCAAAGAATCGTGACGAAGAATATTATCTTCGACTGTGTAGATTGGCTCAGCAATCATTTCGATTGGTAATTTTTGAAGATTTTCAGCATCATAAATAACTTGATCTTTCTGCTCTTGAGTAGAATATTTTGCCGCCATCTCGGGATCAATCGGAGCATTATTCGCTATTGCTACAGTTAGTTGGCGTTTGCCTAGGTGTTTATTGATAAATTTTAGATGGTCGCTAACGGTAAAGTTATCGGTTTCTCCGGGTTGCGTTACTAAATTGCAAACGTGCATTATTGGAGCATCGCATTTATCTAGAGCTTTTTTGATTTCCGGCAATATTAAATGGGGTAGAAGACTCGTAAATAATGAACCGGGACTTAAGATAATTAAATCAGCTTCTTCGATAGCTTTGAGAACTTTAGGATTTACTTTAACTTTTTTATTATAGCAAACCTCTTTTATGGTCGCTTTCGATTTAGTTACGGCGGCTTCCCCAAAGATTTTTTCATTTTTGGTGGTAATACCAATTAAATCGACACAATCTTCGGTAATCGGTAGGATAGTTCCTTTAACGTTAAATAATTTGCACATTACCGGTACAGCATGGGTAAAATCGCCTTTAATATCGAGTAAGGCAGCGAGGATGAGATTTTTGATCGAGTGATTTTCCAAAGAAGTTTCACCTTCGAAACGATAATTTAATAATTTAATAACATCTTTATTCACATCGGCCATCGATAACATAACTTTACTAATATCACCAACTGCTGGAATGTTTAACTCACGGCGAAGAGCACCGGTACTTCTTCCATTATCGGCTGTTGAGACAATAGCAGTAACATCAACGGGGAATAATTTTAAACCTTTTAGTAATTGGGATTGGCCACTGCCACCACCAAAGATAACTATTTTTTTCATAATAGAATCTCCTTCTTCTTTAATATATCATATTTCTTAAAGTTTTAAGAAGTGAAAGTAATTATTTGACACTAAAAAAGATAAGTTAAGCCTTATCTCCTCTTCCATAAAACCAACTATATAATCCGGGGAATCCTGGTGGATTGATATTATTGGCAATAAACCCCGACCAAGTTTTAACTTCGCCTGGATAAAAACCTTTACTTACTCCAAAATGAAGATGAGTTCCGGTGGTACATTGGTCATATCCACCACGAAGAGTAGATGTGCTACCACCACCAGTATGACCGATAACAGTATCAGTAGTAACTACTTGATGTTCCTGAACAGATATATTTAATAAGTGACCATACTGAATAGTATATTTTTGCCCCTTAACGATCGATTGGACAAATACTTGATTACCACCACAATTGGATTTATAAATAATCATACTTACTTGACCAGGTGTGGCCGAATAAACAGTAGTTCCTTCTGGATTACCACCGATATCAACTGCATAATGGAAATTATTAGGTTTACCAGTTATAGGGTCGATACGACCACCCCAAGTGCTCGTAATATATCCTTTAGTTAAAGGTTTTAACCAACCATCGGCACTAGCAATCCCAGCACATTTATAAACTGGCGTATTTTCGTCTGGACAAATTTGTTTGTAATAATTGATATCCGACTGTAAGCTTCTAATTTCATCATTAATATCGACGTTGACCTCGCCAAGTTCATCAAGATGGCCTTCTAATGTCTTTAATTCTTTTTCGGTTTTCTCTATCGACTTAGATAGTTCTTCTTCTTTAACTTTTAAATCTTCTTGTAATTTTTCATTTTCAATAATTAAAGCGTCTAGCCGATCAAGAGCATTATTTGTGTAATCTGTAATTTGCTCAACGGCAGACAAACGCCGAATTAAATCTTTCAAACTGGTGGCATCGGATAAAAACTCGGAATAAACATCGTCACCTTTAGCTAGTTGAAAATAACGGAGTAAAGCTTCAGTTTCTTTTTTTAGTTCAGCAATTTGTTTTTCCGAATCTTCAACTTTTAATTTAGCTTCTTCAACATCTTTTTCAATCTGTTCTTTTTCTAACATTGCGGCAGAAATCCGATCTTTAGCAGCGTTGATTTCCGATTGGGTCATTTGTTTTTTATTGTCATTTTCTTGTTTTCGTTTTTGTAGGGCTTCTAAATCAGCTTTTAAATCAGCAATTGTCGAATCGGCGTTATCAGCTTTGATGGTTAGCGGATTTAAGAAGGTAATAGTTAGTGCTCCGATAAGAAATAATCGGAAAATTCCTTGACCTAATTTTTTCATATCTTTAAATACTTCCTTACTGCACGGTAACTACCAAACATACCGACTAATGCTCCTAGAGCCATAACGAATAGGGATACGTATAAGACAAAGCTGAATGGTTTGATAAGCGGGATAATATTGGAATAAACGTAACCACCTAATTTATCATAACTTAAGACATAACCGTAAATAGTCAGTAATGCCGGAATGATAGAACCGATAATTCCTAAAATTAATCCTTCAAAAAGGAATGGTAATCGAATAATGGTATTAGAAGTTCCGACAAGTCGCATAATCTCAATTTCACTACGTCTTGAGAAGATAGTAAGTTTAATCGTATTACTGATTAAGAATGCTGTAACAACGATTAAAGCAACGACAATGATGATGGTAATCTTTTCAATGACATCAAAGACTTTGATAAAGTTTTCAGCTTTACCTTCACCATATTTAGCATCAAATACGCCATTAATCTTTTTAATATTTTGGGTAGTTTCGGATAATTCATTAACATCATCGACAGCGACTTCAAAAGAACTACGTAATGGATTGGTTTCCAAAGTTTCGAGAATCGCTTTGATATCGTCCGATTCGTGGATTAAATCATTTTTCCATTGTTCACCACTAATATAGGTGATATTATCACTACTTACATTAGGTAGAGCGGCAATTTGATTCCGAATATGTTCAATATCCGAATTAGTTAAATCTAAGTCGACGAAGACCTCGATAGTTAAATCTTTTTCAAGTTCGCTAGTAGCATTATTAACATTGGCGGAAATGACAACAGCGATAGCTACTAAGATTAAAGTAATCGTCGAGCAAGTAATAGAAGCGATACTTAAACTGAAATTACGAAAAACACTTTTGAAAGCATCACGAATATTCCGACCTAAAACTCTAAACATTTTCATGAGCAACATACCTACCTTTCGCATCATCACTTACTAAAACGCCATTTTCGATAGTAATAACTCTTTTCTTCATCCGATTGACGATTTCTCTATCGTGGGTAGCCATAATAATAGTTGTGCCCATCTCTTTATTAATACTTTCAATAACTTTCATAATTTCTTTAGACGTTTCAGGATCGAGATTTCCCGTTGGTTCATCACAAATAAGTAATTTGGGTTCATTAACGATGGCGCGGGCGATACATACTCTTTGTTGCTCACCACCGGACAACTGATTTGGAAAACTCCGGACTTTTTCTTTTAAACCAACACGTTCGAGGGCTTTTAAAACTTTAGGACGAATTTCGTTAGACTTTAAGCCCATAGCTTCTAGAGCAAAAGCGACATTTTCGTAGACAGTTAACTTTGGTAAAAGTTTAAAGTCTTGGAAGACGATGCCTAATTTACGACGTAATTTATATACATTGCGATTTTTCAATTTCGATATATTGATGCCACCGACGATGACTTCCCCTTTAGTAGGTTTTTCTTCCCGGTAGAGCATTTTAATAAGTGTAGATTTGCCGGAACCACTATGACCGATAACAAAAACAAAGTCGCCTTTACTAATACTCAAGGTTAAATCAGCAATAGCGGTAACACCGTTTTGATATACTTTATAGCAATTTTTTATTTCTATAAACTTCATATAACCACCTTACTATGTTAATTATAGCAAATTTTAGGCCCTAAATAAATGGTAAATTAGACCTTTTTACACCACCGGAAACTTCATAACAATCACTAATGACAAAAAAGGCATTGGCATCAATTTTTAAAATAGCTTCTTTAAAATAATAGTAATCTCTAGTTGGGACAACACACATAATCATTTGTTTCTTATTTTTGGAATAGCCACCTTCGGCGCTAAAGATTGTAACGCCGGTATTTAACTTATTGATAATAAAGTCTTCGACCTCATTGATCTTTCTTGAGTAGATAAAGAACATTTTGCTATCCGAAATACCGATTAGAATACGATCGATTAACATACTACTAATTATTAGAACGAGAATCGAATAGATCATATCTTGCGTACCAAAGACGAAACCGCCTATGCAAATAATTAGAACATTAGTAATTAAAACACTTTTACCGGTTGGAACTTTTAAATATTTATTGATAATTTGAATAATGACATCTGACCCACCTGTAGTAAAACCCGCTTTATAGACAAGACCATTACCTAATCCTAAGAGAATGCCTGCTACTAAAACGGTTAGAATTTGTGATTCAAAAGTGATACTTGGTAAAACATCGGTTATTAAGGGAGCGGTAAGTTTAATAAATATAGGGTAAAGTAAAGCCCCGACAATGGTCCGGTTAGTTTGGGAAACGCCTAGAAAAATATAACTAATAACAATGAGAATTACTCCACTTATGAAGATGAAACTCGCAGGATCGATAGAAAAAACTTGATGTAAAATAATACCTATACCACTAGTACCACCGACTACTAAATCATTTTGCAAGAGAAAAAAATTATAATTGAGGGCCAAAACTAAAGCACCTATAACCATAATTATGGTCCGGCTGATTAATTTAGAACTCTTTATTTTTGTTAGTATTTTTGGCTTCGGCATATTAGTCACCTATTTTTTATTATACTATACTTTTTAATATCTGCATATAGTTAAAATGAGGTGAAATAAATATTTATGAATGGAAGTTATTTTCAAAATCCGACATTTCCTTCAGCGATAAATCCAAATGTTGCTAACAATATGGAGAATTATACGGGCGGTTATAGTTATGAAGAGGGATATAATGCCGGAGCTAAAAGTGTTTTAAATGATGGAGAGCAAAGTTATATTGAAAATATTTTAAGATTGAATAAAGGGAAAAAAGTTAAAGCATATGTTTCTTTTCCTGATTCCAACACTTGGCGCGATAGAATATTTGAGGGAATTATCGAGCAAGCGGGAAGAGATCATCTAATTATTAGTAATCCGCAAACCGGGGAGTGGTATTTAATTCTAATGATCTATTTAAATTATGTAGAATTTGCTGAAAGAATTAACTATTCACCAATTTATTCTTAAAAGACGATTAAGTCTTTTTTTAATTTAGGAAGTTCAACATAGGTGTAATAATTTCCAAAATTCAAAAGTTATTACGGTTGAGAGTAATAACTTTGCCAAATGCATTGTAAAAGTTCTGCTATTTGCACAACAAAAGTCGTGCTAAATGCACAATAGTAATTGATTGAAGTTATACGATATGGTATATTAGTTGTAGGAGGTATGGCTTATGGCTTTAACGAAAGAAAATTATACTAAAAGATTAGTTGATGATGAATTAGATGAGTTATTGCAAATATTTGGTGCGGTAAGTATTGAGGGGCCAAAGTATTGTGGAAAAACTTGGACTGCTTTAAATCATGCTAATTCATCAGTCTTATTAACGAAGTCTGATAATCCAAATTCTGATTATCAAAAAGCTTTAATAAATAGAGATTTAATATATACAAATGAATATCCTGAGCTAATTGATGAATGGCAATCTATTGAACAAATATGGGATGATGTTAGAACTAAATGTGATGAAGATGGGAAGAGCGGCAAATTTATTTTAACTGGATCATCTGTTCCTGTTAGACCTGATAAAATATTTCATTCTGGTGCTGGGAGAATTTGTAAATTAAATATGTATACGATGTCTTTATATGAATCTGGTGATTCTGAGGGAGTGGTATCTCTTTCAGATTTATTTGAAAATAAGGATATAGCAGTAAATTTAAAAAATAAACCATCTATTCAAAAATATGCAGACTTAATTATTAGAGGAGGATGGCCAGCTAGTTTAAGGTATGATAGTAAAAATTATTATAGATTACCTGAGAGTTATATTCAGGATGTTTTAGATCATGATATTAACTATGATGGAGTTACTAGGGATAAAGAAAAAATGAGAATGTTATTAAGATCATTAGCTAGAAATGAGACTACACTTGCTACTAATGAGAAATTAGTAAGTGATATAGAAGATTATACAACAGAGGAGCAATACCGAATAACTAGAAATACTGTTGCTGATTATTTGAATGTTTTAAATAATATTCATTTGATTCAGGATCAATTACCTTTCTCAGAAAAAATACGATCAAGTGTTAGAGTGGGTAAAACTGCAAAAAGGCACTTTGTTGACCCATCTTTAGCTTGTTCAGTTTTAGGTTTGAAACAAGAACAATTAATCAATGATTTAGAATTATTTGGATTTATGTTTGAATCTTTAGTAGTTAGAGATTTACGGATATATATAGAATATTTAGGGGGTCATATATATCATTTCCATGATAATAATACAGGTGATGAAGTAGATGCTATTGTGGAACTAAGAGATGGAAATTATGGGGCAATAGAAGTTAAGTTAGGGGTTGGTAAAATAGAAGAAGCAGCTAATAGTTTACTTAAGTTTTCTAAAAGTTGTGAAATTCAGCCTAAGTTTATGTGTGTAATTAGTGGGATGATTGATTATGCTTATAGAAGACCAGATGGAATTTATGTTGTTCCAATAACGGCTCTAAAACCATAAAAATTAAATAATTAAATAAGAGCAGTCGTTATGTTTAATGAGAGTATAGCAATTAGTAGATAATGGCCTGAGGACTAAAGTTTTTACTTCCATAATAATCATCATTTTAATTTTATTATAATAAAAGCAAATTATTGTAAAATAGGAATTGGAATATTGCATAATTAAGAATTTTAGTTTACTATAAAATAGTATAGAGGTGATGTTAATGAGCTTTGTATTTTTCTTATTATTTATCATTGTTTTAGTCGGGGGATGTGCGATTTGGTATATAGTTAATTTCAACCGTTTAATGACTTGTAAATCAAAAATCGAGCAAGCTGAATCAATTATCGATGAAGGATTAAGAAATAAGTATGACTTGATTAGAAAAATGGATACAACATTACAAGCAAATTTAAAAAAGGACAAGTCATTCTTTAAAGATATTGAAAAAGTAAGTAAAGAGAATATTACTAATTTTGATTTTGATAGAAAACTCGTGGAATATGAAAATATTTTGCAACAATTAAAACAAGATTATGATAATTTTAAAGATGAGAAAGACTTTAAAAAAATGGATGGGGAAATGCGAGAAATCAATGAAAAATTGAGCGCCGCCAAGACTTATTATAATAAATACACTAATCGAAGTAATGAATTAGCTAGAAAATTCCCCGGAAATATTATTGCAAAATTACACGATGTCGAAATTAAACCATATTTTGATGGTAAGAATATGCAAGATGATATAATTGATGATTTTAAAATCTAGAACTTGGTGAAAGTTCTTTTTATTTTATTTGCCAATCGATGGGATCAAGATGATGAGCAATCAAGAAATTATTAGTTTTGGAAAATGGGCGACTACCAAAAAAGCCACTACGAGCTGAAAAAGGTGAGGGATGAGGAGAAGTGATAACTAAGTGATGCGGATTAGTTATGTATTTAGCCTTCTCTTTAGCAAAGTTACCCCATAAGATAAAGACAATTGGGGTATCTTTTTGATTTAATACTTTTATTATATAATCCGTTAATAATTCCCAACCTAAATTACGATGGGAAGCAGGGGAGTCTTTAATAACGGTTAAGACTGCATTAAGCATTAAGACACCTTCTTTAGCCCAACTAGTTAAATCACCTTTAGTAGGGATGGGAATATTTAAGTCATTATGTAATTCTTGATAAATATTTTGTAATGAAGGCGGGATTTTGACACCATCTTGAACGGAGAATGATAAACCGTGAGCTTCACCGACACCGTGATAAGGGTCTTGACCAATGATGACTACTTTTACTTTTTCGTAAGGTGTTAGTTTTAAAGCTTCAAAAATATGGTCTTTGGGTGGATAGACCGTTTTAGTAGCATATTCATTTTCAATGATATGATAAAATTTTTTAAATCCGGGACTTTCCCAAATTATCTTTAAATGTTCATCCCAACTATTGCCAATCATATAATCACAACCTAGTAGTATTCTAACACAAAAAAAGGAAGAAATCTTCCTATTTATGATAAGTTTCGTGATTAATTATTTTAAAGGCCCGATATATTTGTTCTAATAGTAATCCTCTAAATAAGCCGTGAGGAAAAGTCAAAGGCGAAAAGGATAGATGGTAATTAGCAAGATTTTTAATATCTGGAGATAGACCTTCAGAACTACCGATAATAAAAGTAATGGTCGGATAACTGATAAATGTCTTATCGATTAACTTAGATAATTCCACGCTATCTAACTCCTTACCGCCGATTTCTAAGGTAATAATAAATTCTTGTTTATTTAGATGTTTTTGAATATCTAACGCTTCTTTTGCTAAATCATTTTGATCTTTTAACTCGATGATTTCGATGGGATGATATTTACTGATGCGTTTTTTATAATCATTTATTAAGTCATCTAAGTAAGTTTCTTTGATTTTACCTAAAGCAATTATTTTAATCATAATTCCATGACCTCAGATTTTTCGTGTTGGCGAGCACAAGTATAGTTACTAAACTCGATATTATAAGCTGCTAAAGTTTCTTTAAGAGTGGTTAAGGCTTTTTCTTCGGTGTTGTTTTCTTCACTCAAGTGCATTAAAACAATCTTTTGCGTTTTAGGTCCAATTAACTTACTAATATAGATGGCCGAGTCGACATTGGATAAATGGCCATAAGCACCACCAATCCGGGCTTTTAACCAATCAGGGTAAGAACCATTGATGAGCATTTCCGGATCGTGATTACTTTCAAATAAATATATTTCCCGATTAGCTAAAGTTTTAAAATATTTTTGATTTAAATAACCGGTATCAGTTAAATAAACAACACTTTTGTCATTAGCAGTAATGATAAATCCTCGGGAGTCGTTCGTATCGTGACTAGTTTTAATGGTTTCAATATGGCAATCAGCAATATCGATATCTTTATCAAACACTAGAAGATTATCATATTCTTTAATATCTTCTAGTTCATAAAGAATGCCTAAAGTTAAGCAAACTTTGGGATGATATTTTTTTAGGAATGTATTTAAGGCTTTTACGTGGTCGCTATGACTATGACTTATAAAGATGTATTCAATTTCATTTGGGTCAACATTTAAATCCGCTAGGGCATTAGTAATGTATTTAACATTTACGCCGATATCGAAAAGAATCTTCGTTTGTGGGGTTTCAATATAGGTAGCATTACCTTTAGAGCCGCTAGCTAAAACACATATTTTCATTAGAATAAGATTACTTTCCTTGGGTCGATAGTTTGACCACCGTTATATGGTAAACCACCAACATAAATTCCTAAGTGGACGTGAGTTCCTTCAGCCCAACCGGTATGACCCATATTACCGATTTGTTGCCCTTGTTCAACTCTTTGTCCTGCTTTAACAATTGGTTGCATTGACATATGGGAATAAGATGAATAATAACCATTATCGTGTTTAATAACGACATTATATCCCGCATTATCACCTAGAATACCACCCCAACCGGCGGAGTAAACCTCGCCATCTAAAACAGCATATATTGGGGAGTTATATCCGGTACCAGAGATATCGATACCATCGTGGAAATAACCACCACGATAACCATAAGGACTTGTGATTACGTATGGGAAGTTCGTTGGTAAGCCCCAAGAATCGCCGCTTGGTACTACTGTTTGACTATTGTATTTAGTTCCATAAACCCACACTTCATTTTGTGGTTCTCTAATTATCTCCGTTTTCGATTCATCGATATAGGCCGCTTGGGTACTTGAACCATTAACCATCTTATAATGCGTAGTTATTTTAGTTTTGCCCGGAATACCGGTTAGCGTTTTGACACGGTAACTAGCAGAGCGGGAACTATCATAAGTAATTTCTTTTTTATATGGTTCATCGATTATCTCTTCAACATCCATTTCATAAGTTAAATTGAGCATTGGGTCGATTAAGGCAATATTGATAACTTCATCTTTAGCGAGTAAAACATCTTCGCTTTTTAAATTGTCATTGGCAATTAATAATTCTTGAACACTTAGTTTATTATCATAGGCAATGTCATCAAGAGTATCTCCAACTTTAATCTTATAAGGTTTATACTCCATATTATCGCCGAATAGTAATTTCTTGACTAGTTCATCACTATCCATAAAGATTTCATCACTTACTGATATATAAGCTTCTTTAATGGAAATAGCATCTTCAAAATAGATATTATCTAGGAATTCTTCAGCATCATCATCTTGACTATTATCTAAGTATTTTTGATAGGTTTCCGGTTTGACAAAAGTAGTTACATATTTTTGAATAGCTTCTTCAAAGACTTCACGATTTATAACGTTAACTACTAGAGGGGAAGCATCTTCATCGGATGAGTTACGAATGGTAATGCTATAACCACGAATAGTAAAATCACGACCATTACGAACTTCATCGTAGATAGCATTAGGGTCATTAGGAGTAACGTTATAAGCTATGAGCTCGACGATTTCAAATCCTTTAGGTGGGTAGACTTGGTCTACTTGGTAAGTTTCTTTAATATCAGTTTGTTCTTGATTAATTAAATTATAGAAATAATCTTTATTTTCGATAACACCGACTTTTTCCCCATCGAGATAAATCTGATAGTACATTTGCGGTTCGGCATTTTTATCTTGAGCCATATAACTAATAACTAAAATAATAGTTAAGATGACAGTCAAAATAAAACTAATAATTACTGATTTATTTAATTTCATTCTTCTTCTTCCTTATCTGTGGCAATATAATTTCTAAAATTACTCATACTTAATTCAAATAATAATTGGAATTTACCTGTTGAACCTTTACGATGCTTAGCAATGATAATATCACATGGAACATTTTTTTCTTTATTGAGTTCTTCTTTAGCTTTAAAATAATCTTTACGATTGATAAATAGAACCATATCGGCATCTTGCTCGATAGCACCGGATTCACGTAAGTCGGCAAGCATCGGTTGATTGTTTTCCCTTCGTTCAGCATTACGGGAAAGTTGGGCAAGAGCAATAACTGGAACTTTTAATTCCATTGCCATCGTCTTGAAGGCGCGGGAAATATCAGCAACTTCTTGTTGCCGAGAGTCCGGACGATGACCACCGGAGGTTACTAATTGCAAGTAGTCGATAACTACTAAACCGAGACCTTTATCTTGGTTGGCTAGACGGCGACATTTAGCACGTATTTCGGCAGCGGTAATACTAGCATTATCTTCAATATAAATATTCGTCTTGCTTAATTGACTAGTGGCTTCATTATATTTTTTCCAATCAGTATGTTGCATTTGGCCGGTTTGGAGTTTATAACCATCGATTCCGCCGGTAGCTTGGATCATTCGGTTAACTAATTGTTCAGCAGGCATTTCAAGGTTGAAAATGGCCACCGCTTTGTCAGTGGAAAAGGCGGCATTTACTGCAATGTTTAAAGCAAAAGCAGTTTTACCCATACCTGGACGAGCAGCGATGATGATTAATTCCCCTTCGTGTAACCCGGCAGTAGCTTTATCTAGTTCATAAAAACCTGTTTCAATACCGGTGATTAGTTGTTTATTTTGCGCAAGTTGTTCTAGACGTTCTTTAGCATTACCGAGGACAGTTTTAATCGGGACAAATTCACTCGTTTGCCGTGTCCGAATGACGTTTAGAATATTTTTTTCAGCATTATCTAAAAGACTTGTAACATCTTCGTCAGTTTCATAAGCTTCGGTAACAATGCCCGTAGCGGTATCGATTAAATTACGAATTATCGTTTTCTCTTTAATAATTTTAATATAGTAATCAATATTCGCGGTAGTAGCAACGGAATCGATAATTTCACTAATGTATTCTAAACCGCCGACAGCATTTAATTCTTTTTTCTTATCAAGTTCTTCTTTAATTGTCGTGATATCTAGAGGAACTTTAGCTTGATAGAGATTACATATAGCTTCAAAGATTTTGCGGTGTTGTTCAAAATAGAACATTTCGGGTAAAACTTCTTCACACACTTTACAAAGAGCACTTTGACTTAAAAAAGCACTACCTAAAACACTCATTTCTGCTTCTTTGTTTTGGGGCATTTCCCGTGTGGCCATAACGTCACCTACTTTCTAAGAGTTACTTTTAATTCACAAACAACTTTTTTATGAAGTTGTAATTTGACTTTATGCGTACCTAAACTATCGATGGCATTATTTAAAATGATGGTCTTCTTATCGATCTTATAACCTAAACGGTGGAGTTCTTCACTAATTTGTTTAGAAGAAATATTTCCAAATACTTTATCTTGAGCTCCGGTTTTAACGGTAAATACTAATTCTTTAGTACTCAATTCTTGGGCTATCTTTTCACATTCAGCAATGTAGGCAGCTTCCTCATTACTTCTTTTTTCAAGTTGTTTATCTAAAACATCTTTACTACCTTTAGTATAAGGGATAGCAAGACCATTTTTAATTAGGAAATTATTGGCATAACCATCACTGACCGTAATGATATCATCTTTCTTACCTTGTTTTTTGACATCTTGTAAAAGAATAACTTTCATCTAAACCACTCCTCGTTCTTTTAAGTTCGATAATATTATAGCAAAAACATTTAAAAAAATATAGGTGTTAGTAATAGGGGAGTGAAGGAAAAAGAAAAGATGAGTTTTCATAACTCAACTTTACGAATAATTAACTAAAATATAGTCATATATTTAAGAACTCTTACCGGACTTAGGATTAGTATAACTTAATTTAGGACCGTTTTTTTCTTCTTGATGGGCAACAGCATACTTTACTTTTTTATAAATAGCTGCTAAAGCTTTAAGCTGTTTTTCATTAGGTCTTTTCGGTATACCACAGTATCGAGGGTGACACCTTCTTTTAAGCTAAAATCCATATTTTGGGATAACGTTATATAGTTTCCAAAATATGGCCATAAGTCTTTAGTATCGTGAAATAAATACGCGTTTAGTGCTCGGCATATATCATTAATTATTAAACTTAAAATGCTATGTTCAATATAACCATATTTAGCTAGAGCACCGGCAACAATCTGATGGTAATTTAATTTATCTCTTTTCTAATTATTGTTGTTGTTTGTAGTAAACAATAATTTTTTTGAATCTTCAGCTTTTTTGTGGGCTGCATCAATAAGTGGTGGCAGTACATAAGCAATTCTTTTATATAGAGCACCAAGAGCTTTGGCTTGATTGTCATTGGGTCTTTTAGGGGTGCTATTTAAACTTTCATATTTCGTAGTGTATAAACCGACGGCCTCAGGAGGAAGGAGTGTTCCTTTTTTCGAAGTTGTTTGGATTTGAAAAACTCTAATCTCTTCTTTTTTGCTGACCTTTGGAAAAGTTAAAGCACTAATAGGATGACCATTAAATAAAAATTCTACTCTTACGCCATCACTATTTTCTTTTATTCTTAAGTCTTTTAAACTAGTTGATATTAAATAGCGAGATTTTAAATAGTTTTTAACAATTCCCGTAGCTTCATCGAAATCGGCGATGGCTTCAAGATGGGCTTGTTCTTTTTGATAAGCGGCTTTTCGCTCAGCTTCTTGGGCTTCTTCTTGACGGCGTTTAACTTCTTCAAACTCGGCATTTCTTTCGGCAATCGTCTTATAATTAAAATCAGTTAAAGGTGGTTTCCCCATCTTAATTAAAGCTTGATTATAAATTTCAACAGCAGACATTAAAACATTTAAGTATTCTAAATCTATGGATCTTGATTGGTAATCTGTTTGTTGACTATAGGAGTTCAAGATCTTAGAATCTACCATATGAGTTGCGGAATCGGGAGCAAGCTTACCACCAAATACATATCGATAATTCCAAACTTCACCATTTTTAGGCTTAGGACCGAGGGTTGATACGACATCTTCGTCTCTAGTTAGTAATAAAGTTAATTCACGGCCGGTGTCTTTGCATTGCTCCGTACTCTCTTTGTTTAACTCTAATAGATGATGCGAGCAAGATAGCGTTACGATGATAATGTCATATGCTCCCAATTCATTTCTAACATAGTCGTTTAAGGCCTCATTACTATCGATGCGATAGGTGATATCAAGTCCTAAGGAATGGGCGATGCCTTTAACTACTTCCGGATTTTCTCCATATTGTTTAGTACCTAAAAGCAAAATTTTTAAGTGGTTTTTTTCGGTAGGAAGAGGTAAGCGATTAGGGTTTATGTAATCGGTATATGGGGAGAATGGTTTAGAAGGTAAGACTCTAGCAAAGAAATGGTTGCTCATCATATTTTTAATAATGGTATCAAAGATTACCTTTGAAGATGGATCTTCAACATTCCAAGAAAATTTGCGAAGATTATCAACTACGTGGGTGAAGTAAGTTGGATGGCCATTGTTGTTGTATCGCTTGAAACTCGCAGTGGCAAAAATTAAATGGCTTTTAGTGGATACATCATTGTCTAATCTAGATGGTCCCAATAATTCAGTGGTACATTGATGCCCTCGTATAACTAAATGATAGCTATCTAATTCTTCATAATGCTCGTCAAAATAACGCTCAGCGCGATTAACTGATTTAAAGTAATTAACTTTTTGAAAACCATACTTAAGTAAAGCATCGTAGTCAGCTTCTTGGTCACTGATTAGTAAAACATTGAGATTTTCTAAAGCAAACTTTTTAGTTTTAGCAAAACGCCCATCTTTAGCATATTTATCTACAGGAAGAGAATTAAAATAATTTAAGACTTGCGAAGAGCACATACTAGTTAATTTTTCTCTTACAGTTATACCTTCCTCTTTAATAACCGTATCTAAGTCAAAACCTTCTTTAAATACAAAATTACCACTATCTGTCATTTTAACACATTTAGCTTCCTCTAAAAAGAAAACATAATAACCTTTTAGGGTACAATCAAGAGCAGCTTGTAAATCCACACATATTAAGTTCAATTCATAATTTTCAATGTGACCAAATCTTAGCATAGCTCCCGCTAAGATCTCATTATAAGTAACAATAGGTTTTTCTGCCATCATACCATCTCCTTTTAATGGTTTTTATTCTAGCATAATTTATCATAAATGTATATCATTTTTAAATTAGGCAAATTCATATTGAAGTTATGATATAATTTAATAGAAGGTGGTTAAATGTATAAAAATAAAAAGATTTTTATACTAGGAATGGCAAGAAGCGGATATGCCGTTGCTAAACTATTAAGTAAAGACAATGCAGTCTTAGTTACAGATTGTAAAAATCAAAATGAAGAACACGTTAATGATTTGGCAAAACGAGGCGTTGACGTAGTAATTACAGAAGAGCCATTGGGATTACTCGATGAGTCTTTTGATGTTATGGTAAAAAATCCGGGGATTAAGTATAATCATCCGTGTGTTATAAAAGCTCGGGAGTTAGATATTCCGGTAATTAATGAATTAGAAGTCGCTTACGAATACTTAAATGAAGGCATCAATATTATTGGCGTTACCGGATCAAATGGCAAGACAACGACAACAACATTAATCTATGAAATTATGAAGAGGGCTTTAAGTAATGTCTATTTAGCCGGAAATATCGGAACACCTCTATGTGAAATTGTCGAAAGTATACCCAAGGATAGTTATCTAGTTATGGAAATCAGTGATCATCAACTATGCGATATGTACCGGTTTAAAACGAATGTCAGTGTAATTACCAATATTAGTGAAACCCATCTAGATTTTCACGATAGTTATGATAGATATAAATTAATGAAAAAAAGAATTTTTAATAATTTAGAGAGCAAGGATTTAGGAGTAATTAATAAAGATAATGCCGAATGTTTAGAAATAAGTAAAGATGTAGATTGTCAGAAAGAGTATTTCTCAAGATTAGAGACGGGTGATTGCTTCTACCAAGATGGGATAATTTATTATCAAGGGGAAGCGGTTATCGATACAAGTAAGTTAATGATTAAAGGATATCATAATTACGAGAATATAATGGCCGCGATATTAGTTTGTAAACATTATGGCATAAGTAGTGATATAATTAGAGAGGTTATATATAATTTTAAAGGCGTAGAACATCGTTTAGAGTTTGTGAAATGTCTACGGGGAAGAGAAATATATAATGATAGTAAAAGTACAAATGTTGAATCGACAAAAGTGGCTTTAAAATCTTTTACTAAACCAATTGTCCTCATATTAGGAGGACTAGATAGAGGGCATTCTTTTAATGATTTAGTAGAGGATATGGGTCAGATTAAATTAGTGGTCTGTTATGGAGAAACCAAAGAGAGGATTAAAAACTTTTGTGAGGCGAATGGCTTTTCCGTAATAGTGGTTGATAATTTAGTAGAAGCAACAAAAACTGCTTATGACAAGTCAGCGGAAGGGGACATTATTTTGTTATCACCGGCTTGTGCTTCGTGGGATCAGTTTAATTGCTTTGAAGAAAGAGGAGAACTTTTTAAAAAGACAGTGGAAAGTTTAGGTGAAGATGATGGAATTAAAGAACTATAAAAATATTTATATGTGTGGAATTGGTGGCATTAGTATGAGTGGAATTGCCGAAATTCTAATTAACTGGGGCTTTAAAGTCATTGGTAGTGATGGGGTAAGTTCTAATATTACGCAAATGCTTGAAGATAAAGGAGTTAAGGTATTTATAGGGCAGAAAGCCGAAAATATCACTGACGATATCGATTTATTTGTTTATACTGCCGCTATAAAAGAAGATAATCCGGAAAGAGTAGAAGCTAAAAGACGCAATATACCGATGATTGAAAGAGGGGAATTCTTAGGGGAATTAACGAAATTATTTAAATATACTATTGGTATTAGTGGGACGCACGGGAAGACGACAACGACGTCGATGGTATCGTGTATCTTTTTACAAGCAAAGATGGATCCGACAATTCAAGTGGGAAGTTTATTAAAACAGATAGAGGGAAATTACCGGGTAGGTAAAAGTGATTATTTTATAATTGAAGCTTGTGAATATTGTGATAGTTTTTTAAATTTTAAAGAACATTGTGCTTTAGTTACCAACATCGATAATGACCATTTGGATTACTTTAAAAATATTGATAATATCATTAAGTCTTTTAAAAAGTATGTAGCAATGTTACCAAAAGATGGGTATTTAATCGTTAATAAAGATGATGAAAATGCGATGCAGATTGTGGATAGCACAGAAGCCCAAGTTATTACTTATAGTATTTCTGGGGGAGCGATGGTTGTCGGGAAGAATATTAAGATATTTGATGATGGTTGTGGAGAATTTGACCTTTATCAACAAGATAATTTACTAGGTACGATTAGTTTAAATGTTCCGGGAATTCATAATGTCTCTAATGCTGTAGGAGCTTGCGCCTTAGCTCTTGCTTATAAAATCCCTTTCGAAAGTATTAAAAAAGGTTTAGAAGATTATCGTGGCGCGAGTAGAAGATTAGAATATAAAGGTAAATTCAAAGGTGCTAAAGTATATGATGATTATGGACATCATCCTACGGAAATAAAAGCCACAGTCGATGCTTTAAAAAATACTATTTATAATAAGTCTTGGGTAATATTTGAACCCCATACATATAGTAGAGCTTTTGAACATAAGGAAAGTTTTGCGAAGTCTTTAGCACCTTTTGATAATATTATCGTTATGGATATCTATGCAGCAAGAGAGGTTAATACTTATGGAATTACGCCGGATGATATAGTTAAGGAAATTAAACCCCTTAATAGTAATGTCATCTATATAAGTGATTATGATGAGATAGTCGATTATTTGGCGCAAAGAGTCGAAGAAGATGACTTAATATTAACTTTAGGAGCGGGTAATGTTACCAAGATTGCCACAAAGTTAATTAATGGGGATAAGTAAGAAGTTATCAACATAAAAAGCCCTTAATTTGAAGTGCTCTTTTAATATGTTTAAATAATCAATCCTGTTCTATGTTTAGATGAAGACACTTAACATCTTTTTCAAATTCGGCTTTGGCCTTGGCAACATCTATTTTATCTTCGAGATTAAGGTGTTTAATGGCTGCTTCAAAGTCTTTAGCTAAATTTTCTCCCCTAATACCCATACTACGTGGTTGATCAAAGAAGATGTCATCTTTTCCTAAATTAAGGGCTTTCCTTACAAAAGACTCATCACAGGTTGAGCCATAGCCGTCAGACCAATCTTCAGTGACATCTAAAGTCTCTAAAATACGAAATAAAATTCTTCTTAAAAATTCCACGTGACATAACGTTTTATATAATGCTGCCATATTTAAACGTTCACCATATCTTTTGACTTGAACAATAAGGTGGATAAGTTCTTTGCCCTTACTACTTAATTCGAAGGTATCTAGATCGACGTTATACCCAGCGTTTTCTAAAGCTTTTAAAATATTCGTAATGATGATGGCACGGTTCAATACTTGAGCTTTAGTAGTACCCCAATAGTAAGAAAGCAAGACGTGAATACGGATAAATCTTGGCTTTTTGATTCTTTCTTCGGTTTCATAACATAGAGGGTTACCCTGACTGTAGGCGGGAATATTTAAGTGTCCACCCGCAACGGTTCCAACTGTGCGATATTTATGAACTTCTCTTAAACTGGCACTATTTAAATCTTTTTGAAGAGTAAGAAATTCTTCATAACCAGGATCGACTTCACTTACTAAATCTTCAACCGCTTCATCATATGGTTTACCTGCAAAACCACTAGAATTTTCAACGCTATAAAGAGTAGTAAAGACTTCACTATTAGTTACGGGTTTACTCTTTAAATATTTATATAGATCATAAAGGTTGTTAAATCTAGCTGTGTACATAACATATTCTCTATCACCAACATAGCATTCTTGTGGTTCAAAAATGTTATCAGGAAAATTAATTTGATTTTCACGACTACTTCTAACTATTTTCATTTCTTTAGGTTCACCCTCTTCGGGAACTGCCTCTTGGAGTTCCGCCTCTTCAACTGTTTCTTCTAAATCTTCGACTATTTTTTCTTCATTAATTAATTTTTGAATTAATTTTTTTAATAACTCTAAATATTCACGAGCAGATTTTATGGTGTCTACCTCTCCTCTATGCCTTCATTACAAGCTTTAACAAATGATTTAGCCAAAATTAGAGTATCTGCTTTACGTAATTCTCTTGGAACATTTAATTCATCATCTAAGTTATGAATATGATAATAATCGCAAAATTGTTTCTTTAGGAAAATTAGATAATCTTTTTCTTTAGTTTGAGTAAATTTTTCCCGCATTATTTGGTCGATAGTTTTACTATTATGTTTGATATATTTAACAATAGCTGCAGCATCTCTAGTGGTCGTAATACCAGGGGCAACATCTAGACCGCGTTGTTTTGCATAAGCATCACAAGCCATTCTAAATTTAATAAAGATGTCATACCAATTTTTAAATTCCCCAAAGATTTTTTCTTCAACATGATTATCATAATTAAAGCGAAGCGGAGTTTGTCTTTCTTGAACAGCTTCATCAATTCGACCACGAGAAGAGAATATTTCATTTTCCCCACTACCACGGGTGTTTCCAGCACTAATAATACGGAAATTAGGATTAATAGGAACGGTCATATCTTCAGCAAAAGTAATATATCTTGGTTTAGAAAGATTTTCTAAAACATCAAGGAGGTTAGAGTAAATGCTTGTTAGAACGACGTGGGTATCAGTATTACCATTATCGAATTCATCATATGAAATCATTTTTCCATAAAATAAGGCGATGAAAGTTTGGGTGGCTCTAAACCGACCGTGGGGATCGTTATAAGCCATAATACTATATTTATCAGTAATTTTACCATTATCAATTAGATCTATACCAATAAGTTCGGCAGCTTGCTTAATAACGTAAGATTTTCCACAACCGGATGGCCCCCAAATATAGACCCAATCACCTTCGATAATACAGCGGATTACTTCTTCAACCATTTCGTGGAAGAATTCACCGTTTTCTTCACGGCGGCGTTTTTCGGCAAGAATGCGATTCATTCTTTCATCAAAAGGAATAGCTTCATCAAAGGCGGGAATTACCATTGATTGGGTTGGTTCTTTAGGAATTATAACACTTGGCCCAGCGGGGATTACTAAGCGGTCATAACCGGGAATTATTATACCGGATTGCGGATTAGAGGTTACTGTTGCACTAGTCGTTGCGGCGACTTGCATTTCACTAAATTTCTTAAGAGCTTCCATAATTGTTTGGTTATCAGCAGCTGATTTTAGGTAAGCTTGTAATTGCGGCTCAGTTTCCACATACTCCCGTAATCTAGCTACTCCCTCTTCAGCAGTTTTTTGAACTCTTAATAAATCGGTGGTCGTATTTGACGATAACCCTCTAGCAAGTAATCTAAT
Source organism: uncultured Bacilli bacterium (assembly GCA_947624955.1). Classification (GTDB taxonomy): domain Bacteria; phylum Bacillota_I; class Bacilli_A; order RF39; family UBA660; genus CALVJF01. The sequence continues at coordinate 27,932 of CANQMM010000004.1, forward strand.
GTCATCAATCTTTTTTTGCGCATCTTGAAGAATCTGTTTAAAAACTTCATCGCTGCTAGCTTTAAGAGATTGTTCTAGAGTAAGGAGATAGTCGTCTAAGTTCTTGATAATGGCTTCTTTAGCATCTTCAATAGACTTTTGCATAGCTTCTACGGCACTCTTAGAAGTATCATTAATTTCTTTTTTACCATTATTGATCGAGGTAGATATTTCTTGACGACCACTTTTGATTTTAGTGTCTACACGTTCACAAAAGGAATCAATCTTCTTTTGCATAGCTTCTAGTTTAGCAATATATCTTTGAGCTCTTTCGGCTTCCTCAGAAATAAGGGCCAACTCTTTTTCATCAATCGGATAAATACCCATACGTTTTTTAGCTTCCATTAAATGGCTATTTATATACTGCTCGAAATCATCTAATTCCGTAGTAAGACCGGCGATAAAGGAAATGATTTCATTTTTAAAAGTTTGCGCATTGATACAGTAAGGAGCAACAGCACAAGCAAACTGAACGATGATTTTGTAATTCTTTTGATATTCAGGATTACTCTTAATTAAATTAGCAATAGTTAGATAATCTAATCTAGATGAAAATAAAGAATAAAACTTATAGTCGAATAAATCTTGAGCGATTAGACCATCTCCACTACTAAAATTAGAAATAAATGCGTGTTTTATCGCAGCATATTCCGGAGTTTCTTCGCCTTCAGGTAAGAAATATTTTACGGCTAAGACAGTTTTGGTAAAAATGGTAGTAAAATTATTAAAACCGGAATATGATGAATTAATCATCTCTAAGATGACAGCTTCTAAAAATTCAAAATCCACAAAATCATTATTTCTTTTTTTATCTCTTATAGCACTAACATAGTCAACTAAAAAATTAGTTATCTCACTATTGTTAGATGCGGATTTAATGTTTTTTATTAATCTTTTATAATCTTTTTCTTCTTGTGTATCTTCAGTTAAAAGTCCCATAATTATTCACCCTTTACTAATTCTAAAATTTTGGTTTTATTTAATAAGTCGCTAGCACCAAGAACATTATCGGTTTGACTTATACTTTTTAAGGCTGCTCTAGTTATTCCTTTTAAACCATTCGGAGTTTGGACTAAGTGATAGAAATAGCGATTTTTTAATTGTTCTTGGTAATAACCACTACTTTCTTGAGGAGTTTCGGTAAATCTAGTTTCTATAGCATATACTCCGAGTTCTGTTGATAAGCATACACCACTAATATTTTTGCTAACTTCGTCTAAACACATCGCTTGGGCATCAAGAGTAGCAGTTTTATTTCGATGATAGGTTTGGGAATAAAATTCTCGCCGTTTAAATGCCGATGGTAAAGTTTCTAAATACATACTATGAACAGCTACGGTTTTTTCGGTTGGACTGATATCAGTAATGGTATTTTCGACCCCATACAACGCGTGCCAAGGTAAGGAATACCAAGAAAGATGTGAGTCATAATCTAAATCGGCAAGATTTGACCATTGGTTATTGGCAGTTGGTAAATCTTGATTTTCATAAATAATTATCGCTCCATCTTTATAGACTCTGTAAGTCATTTTGGGAGCTCCTTGCGTTAGTTCATAAGTAGCATAACAAGTTACATTGTATAAAGGAATGGCCATTGCTACTTCAATAGCGGTATTTTTAAAAGATATGTGTAATTCATAAGGAGTAGGTTTGGTATTAATACCTCCTACTAGAATGGTATAATCATTTTCACTATCTTTATTAAATACTAAGGGGATAGTGGTAGCTACACCGTCGACAGTTGCTTCGATATTGTAAACACTGCGATATCCATTAACATCGCCTTGAAATACAACGGTATGGTTAGTGGATTTATAAAATTTCTCTAAATGATATTTAATAATAGGTAATAAACTTTTTACTTCATCTATTTCAAATAACAATGTTCCGTTATAACTAGCTTTATTTTCGTAAAAGCGATAAATTTCATTTATGGCGGTCAGTTCGCCACTTTCTAATACTGCTTTAGTATGTTCATCAATATCTATATTGGGTCTTAAATGAAAGGGGTCAGTTAAACCATCTTCTAAGATATTATTTTTTTCATCATTATATACTTCGACTACTTTTTTAGCAAAAATAGGAAAATGAGGATCTTTAGCACTTATATTTAAGTATTTTCCACCATCATAGACAACTAAAAGAGCGGGGATGATTGTCATTTTATCAGAATTTATTTGGGTTAAATCCCAAAGTTGGACCGATTCAAGATTGTGAAGTTGATATATTTCGATTAATTCAAAATCCATATGATATAATTGCATATTTATCTCCTTTAAAACTATTTTTTACTATAACCGATAAGGGGGTTAATGTCAAACAAAAAAGACCATTAGGTCTTATTTTACATATGGTAGTAATGCCATATATCTAGCACGTTTAATTTGTTCAGCAATATGTCTTTGATGTTTAGCACAAGCACCAGTCATACGACGAGGCATTATTTTGCCTTTTTCATTAATATATTTTGAAACAATCATAACATCTTTATAATCAACGCTTTTACCAGCGCACATTTGACATATTTTTTTCTTTTTACGATAAAATCCTTCTGCCATAATTTATTCCTCCTTTTTAAAATGGTAAATCGTCATCACTTAGAGCAACTTCATTACCAAAATCTTTAAATGGGTCTTCAGAAATATCGGATGTTTCAATATCCATTGGCATATCTTGGACATCAGGTTGGTAAGCATCAGCAGCGAAAGAAGCACTAGCAGAAGCCCCCGCGCCTTTGGAACTTAAGAAGGTAACATTGTCAGCTACTACCTCTGTAACATAGCGTTTATTACCATCCGGAGCATCATATGAACGAGTTTGAATACGGCCTTCAACAGCTACTTGAGTTCCTTTAGTACAATATTTAGCGATATTTTCTGCTTGGCGACGCCAGGCAACACAATTGATGAAGTCAGCATCGCGACCACCATTTTGATTAGTAAATGCTCTATTTACGGCAACGGTAAATGTAGTAGTATTAACTCCTGAAGTTGTTGCCCGCATTTCAGGGTCTTTAGTCAATCTACCGATTAATATAACTTTATTCATATACTACTCCTCATCTAATTTAATAATTAAATGTCTAAGAACTGATTCATCTAATCCCGCTTTACGATCAAATTCTGCGATTACTTCTTTAGTAGCTTCAACTTCGTAAACAAAGTAATAACCGTTTAATTCGTTTTTAATTGGATAAGCTAGTTTCTTTTCACCAAGTTCTTTTTCTTCTACTACTTTAGATTTATTAGCAGTGATAATATTTTTTAAGTTTTCAGCAACTTTTTTTACTTGATCACTTTCCATAGTAGCTTTAACGATAAACATTATTTCATATTTATTCATCTTTACACCTCCTTACGGTCTATTCGGCTTCGCATTAAACGAAGCAAGGAGTAATTTCATACTCGGTTTGTATTATAGCAAATTAAAACATCATTGTAAAGATGATGTTTATAAATTATATGAGCGATTTACTTAATAATTCTCTATTTCTAATTCTAGCTATTTGATAAATTAAAATACCAATTATTAATCCGGTAACTTCGATAGTTATTAAAGGATTAAAATATTTTAAAAATGGGTAGGTAGCGACGATATATGGAGGGATTTGGGAAGAGTAGATATAGTTCATTTGGAAAAAATAATTAAAGGGCATCATTAAGAAAATGAGAATATTGGTAAAAATAAAAGTTTGAATAAAGTTTTTAAATTCTACTTTATAGTTTAGAGCATAGTAAGAAAAGAAACTTAAAATAATAAAGATATGATGCGAAGTGAAATACTCCCAAAATTTATAGTAGTCAAAGCAAGATGGTAATTCAGGCCATAAAATCGCCGGGATTGGTCCAATGAAAGAGAGGAAAAAGGTCAGTTTAAGAACTTTTTCATTTTTAAAAAGAATCCCATAGATAAATAGATAATTAGAAATAAAACAGAGATGTAGGGGTAAGTGAATTTTATAATCAAAGATACCATAATAAACATTGGTTGAAGTATAAATAAGCATATTTAATAATAAGATACAAGCACCGGTAACTAGAATAATTCTTTTGACTTTATAATTTAAATTACTAATTTTATTGCGATTAAAATAAATTAAAATTAAAGAAGCTATTACTAGACTAACGCATAAAAGATGGTTAAGACCAAACATTTTAAAGCTTGGTCCTGGGTGTTCATTAACAAAAAATTCTCTGAGCATTAAACATTAAACCTAAAGTAACAAATGTCGCCATCCTGCATAATGTAGTCTTTTCCTTCTAATCTTAATTTTCCCGCTTCTTTAACGGCTTTCTCATCGCCCAATTGTTCTAGGTCTTCATAACTCATTACTTCAGCTTTAATGAAACCTTTTTCAAAATCGGAGTGGATTATTCCGGCACACTTAGGAGCTTTCATTCCTTTAGTGAAGGTCCACGCTCTTACTTCATCTTTACCGGCAGTAAAGAATGTTTGTAATCCGAGTAAATCGTACGTTGCCCGAATTAATTTATCAAGACCACTAGCATCGAGTCCCATCTCTTGCATAAAGTTAGCTTTATCTTCGTCATCTAACTCCGATAACTCACTTTCTAACTTAGCACACATAATAATTACTTTAGCATTGTCTTGTTTAGCATACTCGATGACTTCTTCCGTATATTCATTGGATCCTACTACGGCATCATCTTCACTGACATTAGCAGCATAAATGATGGGTTTAGCAGTAATAAAGTTAAAACTTTTTAAGACCTCTAGTTCTTCTTCAGTAAAGGTTACTCTTCTTAAAGGGATATTATTCATCAAGGCTTCTTGCCCTTTAGATAGAGCACTGACTTCTAATAGAGATTGTTTATCTTTAGTGGTTTCAGCTTTTTTAACTATTTTACCTAGACGATTTTCAATGATTTCTAAATCGGCAAGTATGAGTTCCACATTAATAATATCCATATCCCGAACAGGATTGATTTCTCCTTCAACGTGTGTAATATCACTATTTTTAAAACAACGAACAACTTCAACGATGGCATCGACTTCACGAATGTGAGATAAGAATTTATTACCTAAGCCTTCACCTTTCGAAGCACCTTTAACTAATCCTGCAATATCAGTAAATTCAAAAGTTGTTGGCACTAAACTATTGGGTACATAAAGGTTTTCGAGAAAAGCTAAACGAGTATCGGGAACGGTAACGACGCCAACATTAGGTTCAATAGTGGCAAATGGATAGTTGGCAGCTAGGATGTGTTTTTTAGTAATGGCATTAAATAAGGTAGATTTACCTACATTAGGTAAACCGACAATGCCGGCTTTTAATGACATAATCTGTCCTCCTTGTCTAATTAATTATATTAAAAAACAATTGAAAGTTCAATTGTTTTAAATAGTTACACTACTACTAATACCAAGTGGTAAGCCGGTTAAGTACCAAATCATTAAGATAACAAGTAGTAAAGCACCGCTTAATAAACCGTAAGGGAGTTGATATTTCAAAGAGGTAAATAAACTTACCGGTTTTTCATCTTGATTATATTTTTCGATATAACCGAGGTAAACAGCAAAATAAGCAAGGAATGGGGTTAAGCCGGTAGTGAGCGCTTCGCTAAAACGGAAGACGGTTTGCGTAAATGCCGGACTCATACTATTATTCATAAAAGTTGGGACAGCAGCGACCGCAAGGATTGCCCATCTAGTAGTTGGGGATGGGGTAAATATATTAGTAACGGCACTAATCAAGAATAAAAGAATAATGAGCGGGATACCGGAGAAACTCGTATTATTTAGTAACTCGGTAAGAGAGGCCACTAAAACCGTACCTATATTGGTAGCTTTAAAGACGTTAATTAAGATAGAGGCCATAAGAATAAGAATGAGAATATGACCGGTACCATCTAGAGAGTGACCTAGGTCTTCACAGAAATCGTTATTATTTTTAATGGTTTTAGCGCCAATACCATAAGCAAGACCAAGGATGATGAAAAATATCGTAACAATGAAGACAAAGCCATTACTAAAGAAGGAGTCATAACTAAATAATTTGTCGATGTAAAAGTGTTGGCTATAATCGAGTAGTTTACCACCGAAAGGAACATTAGGAATAATGTTATAGATAAAGATAAATAAGTAAAGTAATCCAGCGATCCCAGCGAACAATAACCCTCGATATTCGCGACGTCCTAATTTAAATTCTTTTTTCTCTTCTTTAAATTCATATTTGGGTACTTTATAAACGGCGATCTTTTCAGTGACAACAGTAATTAAGGCCGATACGGCAAAGACGGCAACTGCCATAATCAAGATAAAGGAAAAAGTACCAATAGAAAAGTTCGAATATAAGACATTGGCACTGCCAATAGTTTGACTAAGTAAGCTACTATCAATTGAGGTAAATAGAATACTTAAACCGGAACCGCAACATAGACCGGCATAAGCGGCAACTATACCTATTATCGGATTACGGCGACCGTGTAAGAAGAGCAAAGCACTGATGGGGATAACAACAACGTATCCTAGGTCACCAAACAGACTGCAAATTACGGAAATAAATACAAGAATGAAAGTGATTGTATTCTTTTGTAAGCGATGAGTGGCAAGCGCAAAAGCGGATTTTAAAAAACCACTCTTTTCCATAATTCCAATACCGATTAAGGTAATAATTAACATACTTAAAGGAGTAAAGGAAACAAAGTTAGCTACTGTGGAACTAAAGATATATTTAACCCCCGATAAACTAAATAAAGATTCGACAGTTACCAATACTCTTTCGTATTCTTGACTATTGGGATTTAAACGATAATAAGTTGCTTCAAAACCGATAAGACTAAGAAAACCACTGACAACAATCGTAATAAATATCAAAATGATAAAGGTCATTATTGGGTTTAAAGTCATCTTTTCTTTTAACTTATTCATTAGGATCACCAACTATCTTTTTAACTTTTTTATCAAATTCGATGCGGTCCATCATTACTTCACGTCCACAGTTACGGCATTTAATTTTTACGTCCGCACCGATACGAGTAATCACCCATTCATTTGTGCCACAGGCGTGGGGCTTTTTCATAATAACTACATCATTTAAATTAATTGTCTTTAGCATTATGTACCTCCAATTGGGGATAAGGAATTTTTATCTTCCGTTTATCAAAAACTTTTTTAATTATTCTTAAACTTTTTCTTTTAATATCCCATTGATGTTCTTGTTCACAGGTTATTTTTAAACGATAATCAATTTTATCAGTATCTAAATTATCGATGCCTTGATATTCGACTAAATCACCATAAACATTAGGAATAGTTTTTATCTCAGCAATTATTTCACCAATCGCCGCTTCGACATTTTCAATTTTAGCTTCGTAGGCAGCGGGAATATCGATAATGACATTAGCAGATTTTTGGGAAATATTAACAATTTCGGTAATGTTACGATTAGCAACGATTAAGACTTCGCCACTGACATTTTTAATTCGAGTACTTTTAAAACCAAAATTAATTATCTCACCGATAAAACCGTTGTAATTAACATAATCACCGACGATATAGTAATTTTCGAGGATGATAGTAATCCCACTAATTATATCTTTCAAAGTATCTTGTAGAGCAAGTCCTAATACTGCTCCTAAAATACCTAAGCCAGCTATTAAGGATTTAGTATCCACACCATATAATTCTAAAATCATTAAGCAAGTAATTATAAATATTAAGTATTTAATGATATTGAGAAATAAATCGGTAATAGTTCTTCTTCTTTTTTTCTCAAGAGGAGTATTACCGGCGGTGATTAGTTTGAAGATTAATTTTTTAGCTATCTTATAGAAAATGAAGGCGCCAAAAATTATCAATACTGTGCCATAGACTTCTTTTTTTAAAATTATGTTGAGAATTGGTTTTAAGATAGGCAAACTAATCACCTTCAACTTCTAAACCGATTATTTCTAAAATTCTTTCTAAATCTTTTTCAGAATCAAACGGAATTTCAATCTTTTTATTAGTTACTTTAACTTTAGTTCCTATTTTATCTTGTAAGGCGCGTTCATAAATATTATGACGGAGATTACTTGGTTCCCGATGGATTTGATTAACTCTTGGAATGTTAACATCTTTAGTGGCTTGTTCTAGACCACGAACACTTAAACCTTCAGATATTACTTTATTGGATAAGTTGAGAATTTCCTTTTCACTTTCTAACTTACTTAAAACGCGGGCATGGCCCATAGATATTTTACCTTTGATAACATAGTCTTTGACTTCTTCCGGTAATCTTAGTAATCCGAGAATATTGGTGATGTAACTACGACTTTTACCGAATTTTTGGGCAAGTGATTCTTGCGTTATCTGTTCAACATCGAGAATTTTTTGATAAGCTGTTGCTTCTTCGATGGGGTTTAAATTCTCTCTTTGGATATTTTCGATAAGAGCAATTTCCATCATTTGAGTATCGTCAAAATCCCGAACTATAGCAGGAATTGTCGTCTTACCGGCAAGTTTACTAGCTTTAGTTCTTCTTTCACCGGCAACAAGTTCATAACCTTTAATACTTTTTTTAACAATAATTGGTTGAACTAAACCGTGTTCTTTAATCGAATCAGCTAATTCTTGAAGAGCTTGTTCATCAAAGTTTTTTCGTGGTTGATGAGGATTACTGCGAATGTCCGCAATATTTAGCTCGATTACTTGATCTTTAGGGGTATCATTAACAATATCCGATTCAAATTTATCAAAATCGATTCTTTCATTAGTAAAAAGTTGTTCTAATCCTCGACCTAAAGCTTTTCTTTTAGTTTCCATTTCGACTAATCACTTCCTTTGCTAAATTTTGATAAGCAAGTGTGGCTCTACTAGTTGGATCATAATCACTAATTGGTTTGCCGTGACTTGGAGCTTCGACTAAGCGAACTAAACGAGGAATTATTGTATTAAAGACTTTATTTTTAAAATATTTACGAACTTCTTCGATAACATCGAGGCCAATATTAGTTCGACCGTCTAACATAGTAAGAAGGACACCTTCTATTCTTAAATCAGGGTTCATATTAGATTGCACCATAATAATGGAATTTAATAATTGGGTAATACCTTCAAGAGCGAAGAACTCGCACTGCACAGGAATGATAACGGAATCACTAGCAACTAGAGCATTCATCGTGGTAATACCTAAAGATGGTTGGCAATCAATAATAATGTAATCATAAGCATCTCTAATTTCATTAATGGCTTTGCGTAATTGTTCATTTTGCCGAAATTCAGAGTTTTCTAACATATTTTTAACAAATTCAACATCGACACCAGCTAGGTGAATAGTTGATGGTACAATAGCTAAGTTTTTAAATTTAGTATTTTTGATAGCACTTTTCATATCATAAGCACCCACCATAACACCATAAATATCTTCTTTAAAATCCCCATTATTAAAACCTAAACCGGTAGTGGCATTACTTTGGGGATCTAAATCAATAAGAAGCGTCTTTTTGCCTTCTTTTCCTAAAGCAGCTGCTAAATTAATGCTAGTTGTTGTCTTCCCAACACCGCCCTTTTGATTTACAAGAGATATTACTTTTGCCATAATCTGTACCACCTTTTCATGTTTAATTTACTTAACTATTTTATCATAGATTTGAAAGATATAAAACAGAAAGTAAAAAAAATTAATATTTACTAGAAATTTAGTGAGTTGGGGAGCACCATTAGAAATTAGGAAATATAAAAAAAGAATTAAAGTTCTTCTTTTAAAGCTTCCTCTAATTCTTCTTTAGTCATTTTAGTATAACCTTTAATACCTTTAGCTTTTGCCATTTCTTTAAGTTTTAGTAAAGTATTACCGGTAACACTTTCAGGAACTTCTTCAGATAAAGTACCTGTTTCTACTAAGGATTCAATTTGTTCTTTTGTTAAAGTTTCATTAACCATTAAGGCATCACTTAGTAACCATACTAATTTTTCATTTTTCTTTAAAACTTTTTTAGCTTCTTCATAGCATTCAGCAATAATCTTACGAACCTCGGTATCAATTTCTAGAGCAACTTGGTCAGAGAAATTTTTCGTTTTATTGTAATCACGACCAAGGAAGACACCTTCACTTTTTTGTTCTAATTGCATTGGTCCTAAATCACTCATACCATATTCAGTAACCATACTACGAGCGATATTAGTAGCTCTTTTAAAGTCATCGGAAGCCCCGGTAGTGATTTCACCTAAAAACATTTCTTCACTAACACGACCACCTAATAAACCGATGATACTTGATAATAATTCATTTTTAGTCATTATGCCGATTTTCTCTTCTTTAGGAAGCATCATTGTGTATCCACCGGCTTGACCTCTTGGAATGATAGTAATTTTGTGAACCTCTTGAGCATCGGCAACTTTAATACCGAGAACGGCGTGACCGGCTTCGTGAATACTTACTAAACGTTTTTCTTTGTCAGTAATTTTTCTAGATGTTTTAGCAGGACCTAGTAATACACGGTCGGTTGCTTCATCAATTTCGTCCATAGTTATTTCCGTTTTATTTCTTCTTACGGCAAGTAAAGCCGCTTCGTTAAGAAGGTTTTCCAAATCAGCACCGCTAAAGCCCGGAGTTCTTTGACTTAGATTAGTTAAATTAACATCTTTAGCTAAAATCTTATTTTTAGAGTGAACTTCAAGAATTGCTTCTCTTTCTTTGGCATCGGGTAAACTAACAGTTACTTGACGGTCAAAACGACCAGGACGAAGGAGGGCAGGGTCTAGGACATCCGGACGGTTAGTAGCAGCAATAATTATTATGCCTTCATTAGCACCAAAACCATCCATTTCGGTTAACAATTGGTTAAGGGTTTGTTCTCTTTCATCGTGACCACCACCAAGACCGGTACCTCTTTGACGACCAACAGCATCGATTTCATCGATAAAGATTAAACAAGGAGCAGTTTGTTTAGCTTGTTTAAACATATCCCGGACACGGCTGGCACCAACACCAACGAATAATTCAACAAAATCAGAACCACTAATGTAATAGAATGGTACATTGGCTTCACCAGCTACGGCCTTAGCAAGTAATGTTTTACCTGTTCCGGGAGGACCTACTAGTAGGACACCTTTAGGAATACGGGCTCCAAGTTTTTGGAATTTTTTCGGATTTTTTAAGAAATCGATTAATTCTTCAACTTCTTCTTTTTCTTCTTTTAAACCGGCAACATCTTTAAATCTTACTTGACCACCATCTTCACTTAGTTTAGCACGGCTTCTACCGAAATCCATAGAGCCTTTATTGCTAGCAGCCATTTTAACGAATATATAATAGGTAAATCCAACTAAGATAATAAGCGGTAATAAATTAACTATTAAAGCTAATATTGTACTAGTGCCGGGATCTTTTTCGGTTTCATATAAATCGAGATTTTGGGCAGTAGCATAACTAGTGATAATACTCATTTGTTCAGGAATAACTTTAGCAGTAAAGGTTTCGGTCTCGGAATAACCATCTAATTTACCACTAACATAGTAGATAGAATCACTACTTTTAGGAGTAATAGTTATTTCCGTTACTTGGGTATTAGCTATTTCTTCTAATAACTCGCCTGTTGTCAACTCGTGAATTTCATATCTATTCATATTAAAGAATACGAATGTTCCTAGAATAATAATTAATAATATTATATAAGGAAATGTTGTTTTCATTGTGTTATTTTTCTTCATTATTTTTTCTCCTTTGGTGTACTAAATGAATAGTACTTGACTATTATATCATACTTTTCTTGTTTTGATTTATCAAATTTTGACTTTTTAAGACCTGGTAACCATAAGATGGTATTTTGAGAGTCAGTAAGTACCGGATAGATGGCCCTAGCTTCTTTAGGAACTTTACTGTTAATTAAGATGTCTTGAATCTTTTTATGACCATTTAAATTTTTAATTGTCATTATATCTTTTGGTCTTTTAGAACGAACTATTAACGGTAGAGTTATTTCGGCACTATTTAACCTAATAGTATAATTCGAGGTATCTTCAGTTTCTTGGGTAATTTCGATGATGTAACCATTAGGTAGTTCTTGTTTATCTAAAAGAGGCATTTCATAACTTTTGGGTGTTGATAACTTCGAAGTTTTCAACAAATTATATTCTTTGATAAGAGTTAGATTATTAGGAAGATTAAGGGAACTATTAGTAGGATTAGCAACTAGTTTCAAGACTAAATTTAAATGTTTTTTCGTAATTAGATATAGATTATCAGGATATAATATGGCTAGATATTTTTCGATAATCTTTTGGCTAATTAATTCGTCTTCTTGAGATAGGTTAGTTAAATCGAGAACTTGATGGTGACAATATTTAGCAAGATATTCATCGACTATTTTATCAATTACATTTTGAACTTTTATTAATTCTTCGCTAAATTCAAGAAATTTTTGATGTACTAGGGGGTTCTCTTTTTTGAGGAAGGGTAAAATCTGTTCCCGATAACGGTTACGCGTATAATTAGGAAGAGTATTGGTTTCATCTAGGACATATTTAATATTATTCGTTTGATTGTAATTAATGATTTGTTCTTTAGTTAAATTAATTAAGGGACGGAAGATGGGATACGCGCCGTTAGTATTCAATATTGGAAATCCACTATATCCCCGTAAATTGGAACCTCTAGTTAAACGCATTAGAATTGTTTCCATTAAATCATCAGCGTGGTGAGCGGTTAGTAACATATCTGCTTGATACTTCGTAATTAGTTCTTGAAAGAATTCGTAACGTTTAGTTCGCAAGTGGGCTTCGGTATGCTTAATTTCATTTAAGGTAGTGGTTTCTAATAGTAAATCATTACTTTGGCAAAAATCTTTAACAAAGAAAAGATCTCTTTGGGAAGTAGCACGAATATGGTGATCGACGTGAGCGATAACTATATTAATAGGATGATGAAGACGATATTCTAATAATGCGTGGACGAGAAACATCGAATCAGGCCCACCGGAACAACCTACAATAATAGTATGCGCTTTTGCTAAATATTTATTTAATATAGCTTGAACTTTTTGCATAAAATCACTTTCCTGGGGGATATTGTATCATAATTAAAAAATAAATCAATTTAGATTATCATTTTGAAAACGTAAATTACGATTTATAGATTCGTAAGAGTTACTGATAACGATAAAAGCCCGATTATCAATATTAAGGAGTTCTTGTTTTACCCGGTAGTAATCATTAGTACTGATAACACTCATTATAATCTTTTGACTTTTTTGGGTATAACCGCCTTGGCTATCGAGAATGGTTATATCATTTTTTAAATTATCAATTAAATAAGAGCGGATCTCTTGGGGTTTAGTGGTATAGATATAGAAGGTTTTATTTTGCCCAATACCTAACATCGTTTTATTAGAATACATACTTAGTAAAACTAAAGTAATAGTAGCATAGAGCATTTTTTCAATACCAAAAACTATACCACCAATAAAGACAATGTAGCCATCTACTAAGATAATACTCTTACTCATCGATATCTTATAAGTATTGGATACTACTTGGTCGAGGATGTCTGTACCCCCGGAGGTAAAACCATTTTTAAACATTAAGCCATATCCGATTCCGGAAATAATTCCGCCGAGAAGCGCTTGTAATATTAATTCAGTATGACTAATATCAATATATTTACATAGAGGTTCAGTTATTTTTAACATTATAGGGCTTAAAATAGCACCCAATACGGTTTTGTTAGTCTTTTCTTTACCTAATTCAAAGTATGATAAAGCTATTAGTAAGATATTGCTAATTAAGACAAATAAACTAATATCGATGTGATATAGTTTATGATAAACCAAAGCTAAACCGGTAATACCGCCGGCGGCAAGATTGTTGGGCTTCAAGAAAATATTAAAAGCCAAACTAACAATCAATAAACCAATTAAAGCTTCTAAACTCCTCGTTATTCTCTTTTTCATTATCTTCCTCTAACTTATCTTTTTTAAAGCGGTACCTTCAGATACATATAAAATACCATCTTTATATAGATATGAAAGCGCTCCTGTTGTCTTCTTACCATTACTACGGACGATTTCTACAAAAATCCAGTTATCAATTACCTCGGAATTAGCAGTAAATTCATACTCATATCCGTTAACTATGTCTTGCCATTTACCAACTAATTGTTCTTTGGTTATCGTATATTTTGTATTAGATGAGGAATTACTTTTAAGGGAGTCGATTGACGATTTTAAAGTTTTATTAGTCGCCTCTAAAGATGAGACTTTATCCGTCAGAGTTTTGTTATTTTTCGTTAATTCTTCAATCTTTTTATTATTTTCCTCAATTAACTTTTGCAAATCAGCTGTGGAATTATCGCCGGCGCTAGGATTAGAATTAGACAGTTTTTCAATTTGCTTTTGAGCAGATGCTAATTCTTTTTTTAAATCGGCAATTTCCTTATTATTGCTATTTACGAGTTTGACTAAGTCTTCGGCATTTAAATTTTCTAAGTCAATCTCGGAATTAAAGTCAGTTAATTTGGCGACCTCTTCTTTGGTACTAGCTAATTCTTCTTTTAATTTAGCAATTTCAGCGTTTTCCTCCTTAGATCCACAACCGGTCATTAACATTAAGCATAAACTTATTAACAATATCTTTTTCATCGTTTGCCTCCTAGATTATTTTTTTAATATGGACTTTATAAATGGCATTATATCACCATCTAGTACTTTGTCAACTTGGGTAGTTTCGTAATTAGAACGGGTATCTTTGACTAGTGTATAAGGTTCTAGAACATAGTTTCTAATTTGGCTACCAAAGTCGATATTCAACATAACGCCTTTTGTACTTTCTAGTTTTTCTTCTTGTTTAGCTAATTCTAATTGATAGAGTTTGCTTTTTAGAACTTTGAGAGCTTGCTCTTTATTTTGGATTTGGCTGCGTTCATTTTGGCAAGTTACGACGATCTTGGTTGGTAAATGGGTAATACGGACCGCTGAGTCAGTAGTATTGACGTGTTGACCGCCGGCACCACTACTCCGGTAGACATCGATTTTTAAATCAGTTTCTTTAATATCGATAGCAATATTTTCGGAAAATTTAGGGGTTACCATAACTGATGCGAACGAGGTATGGCGCCGAGCATTAGAGTCAAAGGGAGAAATTCTAACTAAGCGATGAACACCAGTTTCACATTTTAAATAACCATAAGCAAATGGGCCGGATATTTGAATAGTGATGCTTTTAATTCCTGCTTCTTCGCCTTTTTGCTCATCGAGAATTTGATAGGTATAATTATTCTTTTCACAAAAACGAAGATACATTCTTTTTAACATACTTGCCCAATCACAAGATTCAGTACCGCCAGCACCGGGATGGATTTCGAGATAACAATCAAGAGCATCATATTCATTACTTAAAAGAGAAGATATTTCTAAATCTTCGAGGGCCGGTGTTAGTTCTTGGGTTAGGTGCTCTAATTCGGCAATACTCGAACTATCATCTTCTTTAATCGTCGTTAAAAATTCTTTAATATAGAGAATTGAAGACTCTAACTGTGAATAAGTAGCTAATTCTTTTTTCAAAGTATTTATCTCTTTACTTAATTGACTACTTTTTTCGATATCTTGCCAAATGTCTGGATTATTTAATTCCGCTTCTAAACTGTTTAGGCGAGATTTTTTATTAGGGATGTCAAAGTGACCTCCCAATAGATAAGATTTGTTCTTCTTGAAGACTATTTAAGTTTTTTAATTCATTTAATTCCATATTAATAAAACCCTTTCTTTATTTTATTATAGCAAAAGATTTTATTTTTGTTGAAAATATTTAGATATTTTTCTGAGGCTTAAAAGGATTTTATCGTCAGTTGGTAAGATCGTCGATTTAGCAATATTATATTCGGATTGATAGCTTTCGATTATGGGTTGTAAATATTCTAGTCTTTGCAATTCTAAATAGAAGGCATCAATAAAAGATTGCGGAGAAGCCGTAATGGTATATTTAGTAGCAAATTTTAATTTGGGATTGGAATTTTCCAATTCATCTACAGGGCTTGAAGAACCAATTTGGTAGAAGGTTAAAAACTCGGTAAGAGCTTCATTAATTCTTCGCTCAATAAGAGAAGATGTATAACCATAACCTTTTAGTTGAATTAAATTTAAATTAGGAAGATACTTTATTTCTGATGCATCAGACACACTGATGGCTCGGGTAAGATAGAAAGAAAAAGTTATTGGTTGATCTTTTTGACTTAAGAGGTGGCGATGGCTTTCTAAGGCAGCCATAATTAGATTATAAAAAATATTTTTAATAAACCAAGTAAATATGTAATAAGTATCTACTGAACTTTCTATTTCTTTAAAAACATCACTAATTTGTTGGTGCTCAAGAAACATGGCTTCTTGAGTATCACGGTATCTATATAAATTACGCATAAAAAGACCTCTTTTGCTAGGGATATTATATTCTAAATAGGAGAAAAGTCAAATGCTAGTTAATGATTATTTGGTGAGTTATCAACAATCTCTCGATTAATCCAAGTCATAATTAAATTAACGATATAATCAATTTCTTTGGGGCTTAATTCCCGATTAGGGGGAATCTTATGCCACTTATAAAGACAAGAACGACAGCAGGTGGCCGTAGCGTGTTGGGCAATAAAGACGGGATGACCTTTCATTGGTGTTTGCTTTCCGTCATTGGGTATATCACGGGGAGCTAAGCGCTTTGTAATAAAATCAATAGCGTGGGATTTGATAGTTGGTAAACCTTTTTGTTCAATGTAAACTATATCGGCTTCTTTTAAATGAAACTTTCTCCGAAAAGAAGATTGCGATAATTTATTTAATATTTCGGTATACATAGTTATTCTCCAGTTATTCGATTAAATATTAGGAATGCTCACTTTGAATGATAAATTGTAATTTCAAAGATGGGTCATCAAATAAGGATGTTTGATCAGGATTATTTAGTTTAGAATCTAATACGGTATCTTTACTAGGCAATACACTATATCTCTCTGTAATCGTAGTTAGAGCTCTTACAGTATATTCTTTTATGGAAGATGGGATAATTCTTCGATTAATTAATTTTAGTATATTAATTAAATCATTGATATTTGAAAGATAATTTGAACCATAAGTATCGCCTAGTTGAGTTTGCGTTTCTGCACTAATATTCATACATCTTAGTATTCTTAAATAAATATCATCACGATATTGAGAAGGTAAGATTTTAGGTTTAGATTCAGTAATTGGCAAGAATGAAAGTTGCTCCATTTGCGAAGCAGGTTCTTCTTCACCGAGAAAAAAGGGAACCATTGATTCATTTTGTAAAAGAACATTTAAAGCATCAATATTCTCATTATAAGCATACTGAATAAGACGAGGAAGCTTATATTCGATGGTGGCAGTTAATATATCTAAAATTTCTAATTCGATAACGGTTAAACTAATGCGGAGAAGACCATTCATTAGCAAGATTTCATCAGCAACTTTAATCTTGGCTAGGGCTCCATATAAACCATATTTTTTAATCATCCGACGGCTGATGTCGCGAGTTAAGTAATTGGCATTGGTATCTTCGACTTTTTCTTTTCGTTTTTTAGCTTTGTCACATTCTTTTTTAAATAGTGCTAGCTGAACTTCAAAATCGGTTCGTTCAGGAAAACTCATTTTCTCATATTTTTCCAGATTATTTAAGATATCTTCTAATTTTTTATAGCACATGTAGTTTTCTATTTTCATAAATACCAATTCCTTATGTCTAAATATTATAAAGGGTTTAAAATTATTTGTAAATGATTATTTTTTATAATATGGAAAGTTGAAAATGCAAATGATTTTTAATATAATTATTTTAGGATGAAGGTTAGTAAAATGAAGTACGATAGAACCTATTATAAAGATATAGATATTATTAGAATTATTGCTTGCATAGCAATCTTGTTATATCATTTGAATATAGTAAAAGGCGGTTATTTGGCAGTATGTTCTTTTTTTGTTTTGAGTGGTTATCTAGCTTGTGCTAGGGCGTTTAAAAAGAAGGATGACTTTTCTATTAAACAGTATTACATTAAACAGATTAAAAGGGTTTATATTCCTTTAATAATAGTAGTAATGGTTACTGTTGGAGTTATATCTTTAATTCCCACGATTAATTGGTTTAATTTAAAGCCGGAAACAACATCGGTTATTTTAGGGTATAACAATTTTTGGCAAATAAATGCTAATCTCGATTATTTTGCACGTCATATTGATTCACCTTTTATGCATCTTTGGTATATCGCCATTATGTTACAGTTCGACTTAGTCTTTCCTTTTATTTTTCTATTATTGAAGAAGATTGGAAATAAAGTTAAAAAGTGGGTTCCTTGTTTATTACTCGGATTATTATCCATTCTAGGTTTTGTTTATTTTGGCAAAACGAGTAGCAATATTATGAGCAGTTATTATGGGACTTTAACGAGATCTTTTGCTTTAATCTATGGTATGTTTATCGGGTTCTTTCATCACTATTATTATCCTAAGATAGCCAATATATTTATGAAAAAGCCGGGTTATTATTTTATATTTGGTAGTTATTGTCTTATCTTGGTTGGTCTATTTATCTTTGCCGGAACAAGTGCTAGTTGGATGATTTGGGGAATGGGTATGACAACTCTGATTAGTGGCCGACTTATCGATTACGCTTTAGTTAATCATAAATTAAAAACTAATAAACTTGAAAAAGGAGTTAAGTCATTATCTAAAGTAAGTTATGAAATTTATTTATGGCAATATCCTTTGATATTTATTAGTCAATATTGCCAAATTAATAGTTATTTAAAAATATTTATGCTTATTGGTAGTACGATTATTTTAGCTTATATGTTGCACTATGTTTTAGATTGGCAGAAGAGAAGTTGGGGAAGAGTAATTGTTAAAGTTATCTTATTAATTCCTTTAAGTTTATTAGGATTATATGGTAGTTATCGTTATGTAATTGCTAAAGATCATACACAAGAAATGAAAGACTTAGAACAGCAGTTAGAAATTAATCAGCAAAAAATGTTAGATAGTCAAAAGAAATTTCGCGAGCAGCATCAAAAGGAAGATGCCGATTGGTTAGCTAAGTTGCAAGATTTAGAAAATGGGGAAAAGGAAATTGCCGATATCGTAAAGAATTTACCGATCGTCGGAGTTGGGGATTCCGTAATGCTTGGAGCTCTCGAAAAATTAAGCGAGCAATTTCCAAATAGTTATTTTGATGCGGCAATATCAAGAACCGCTTGGGTAGCCGGCGGAATACTCCAAGATTTGAAAGATGAAAACCTTTTAGGCAATGTGGTTATCTTAAATCTAGGAGCTAATGGGGATTGTTCAAACGAATGCAAAGATAAGATAATGGACATCATCGGCGAAAGAAAAGTATATTGGGTGAATATCAAAAATAATGAAAATTTACATTTTAATGAGAAAATTGCGGAATATGCCAAGAATTATCCAAATTTAGAGGTCATCGATTGGTATAGTATAAGTGAAAATCATCCGGAATATTTTGTGGCTGATGGCATTCATTTAACGGAAGCGGGTAGAGAAGCTTATACACAAGCAATATATGATAGTATCTACAATACTTATTTAACGGAATACAAGAAACAAGTTCAAGATATTATTGATAATCACGAAATAGAAGAAAAGAATAAAATTAGTTTTTATGGTAATGAATTATTAGTAAATGCTTATGAAACTTTAAAAGATAGTTTTGCCGATGCATCTTTTGTTGCGGAAAAGGAAATTAATTATGCCGATTTATACCAAAAGATTAAACAAGAAATTAATGATAAGAGTTTAATGTATAATGTGGTTTTATTATTAGATAGTAATTTTATGATGAATAAAGAAGAATATGCGGAGTTAGTGAGTTTATGTCAAGATAGAATTTTATATATAGTGACATTAAATGATGAGGTGGAAAGCATAATTAGCGATGGTCAGTACAGTAATGTTAAATTGATTGATTTTAATGAGCAATTAAAAAGACATGAGGATTACTTAATGGCGGATAAAGTGCATTTAAGTACTAAAGGAAATGAAAAATTGAAAGAAATTCTGCTAGATAATTTTAAATAAAGAAGGTGAACTTATATGTGGAAAATGATTGTATTGGATTTAGATGGAACGGTATTGAATTTTAAAAGGAAGATATCTAAAGAAACTAAAACTTTTTTAAGTAAGTTAAAAGAACAAGGATATATTATTGTTATTGCGACGGGGAGAATATTGGGGTTAGCATTAGACGTAACGGATGGTGCAGATTTTGCGAATTATCTTTTAACTGATACAGGAGCAATGATTTATAAAAGGGAAGGTTTTGAAAGGATTTTAGCCAATTCCATAGATAAGGAAACAGCTAAAGATATTCTTAATAATTATACAGAAGATTACAGTTACATTAATATATGTAGCACGGAATTTATCTATAGTTATTCCAAGATTAAATACCACAATAAAAAGATTATTACAACTAAAGATATTAATTATATAATCGATAATTGCCAAGAAATAAGTCATATTACCGTTTCTTTGAAAGATTATAGTCAAATAGAGAAACTTTATGAAGAGTTTAGTAGAAAATATCCGGATTTAAAAATTATTATTATGCAAGATTCTTTTAAAGACGAAAGATATATTGAAATATTTAGAAAAGATTGTTCTAAAACAAATGCTATTCGTTATTTAGCTGAATGTTTACAGATAAAAGAGGAAGATATAATCTGTTTTGGTGATGGTCTTAATGATGTAGAAATGTTACGTAGTTGTAATTTTGGAGTAGCGATGCAAAATGCTTTACCGGAAGTAAAGGAAGTTGCCAAAGATGTAACAAAAGAAGATTGTAATAATAACGGAGTTATTAAATATTTAATGGAGCACGGATACAATGACGAAGAAATTAGATAATTATAAAATTTTATTTATATTAAGACTGTTAAAAAGTATATTGACTAATTTTGTTGAGGTATTTTTAGTTTTATACTTCTTAAAGGTTTCCAATAATAATATATTGCCTTTAGGAATTTATAAGTTGGTAGAAGTAATCGCAATATACGGAGTAATATTTGGATTACGAAATTATTGTAAATCTGAAGGAAGAATAACATTTTTGCGAATTGGGATTATTCTTTACTTTATCTATTTCTTGACTATCATTTTGCTTAAAGAAAAGGTAGTCGATTATATTTATTTAATTGGTTTATTACAAGGATTAGAAGAAGGATTCTATTATTCAGTTTATAATATGATTGAAACGGATGGGGTACAAAATAAGGAACGCTCTAAATTTATCGGAACATATACTTTATTTAAAAATGTCATTGCTTTTATATTTCCCCTTTTGTTTGGCGGGATTATTCAAAGTTGGGGGTTTATGGTAGCGGTATTAGTAGCAATTATAATTGTTGTATGTCAGATTATCTTATCATATCTATTTCAAGATAATAATATTCCGCGGAGTGATAAAGTTAACTTTAAAAAGTTTAATGATACTTTAAAAGATAGTAAAGAGTTTAAAAGTATTTTGCGTTATAAAATATGTTCAGGCTTAACATATTCCGAAGGGGCTTTATCTTACGTCATTACTATTTATATTATCAAGATTTTTTCTCAAAGTATAAGTCTAGGAATTTTTACATCGATATTCAGTATTATTTCCGCATTAATTGGTTTGTTATTCGTGAAAAGAATTAAACCCAAAGACTATAATTGGTTGATGACATCGACTTCCATTATAAGCATATTGCTTTTATGTTGGATGTTTATCGAGTGTAATTTCTTAACAATTGTTCTTTATAATTTATTTAAAACGATATCTAATGGACTTACTGACTTAATTATGGAAATAGATACTCATAATTTTGTCAATATTAGGAGTTTAAAGAAAGAATTTAAAGTAGAATATTTTCTAAGTATGGAGACTTGTCTATTTATCGGAAGACTAATTAGTAATGCACTATTTATTGTTATGGCGTTTAGTGAAAGTAATATTATTTTAATAATCTTCATTGTCTTTGCGATTTTAAGAATGCTTTGTGCGATGTGGTTACAAAAAACAGTAGGACAAAATAATGAATTATTTAAAGGAGGGAAATTAGCCAATGAGTAAAGTTGTTATATTCGACTGGGGTGGAGTAGTAGAAAGTCACGAAAATGATATGCAAGACCTCAAGTTAGCTAAAATTAGAATGCTTAGAAGATTTTCCGATGCGTTATCTGATGAGGAAATACTAAAGGGATTTACGGACGTTAATTCTAAGGGAGCTAAGATGGGAACTTCTAATAATAAAGAAGAAATTATCGACTGGATAAATTTGATACAAAAAAATTGGAAAATTAATGTGCCAATAGAAGATTTTATTTTAGCTTATGAAGAAGAGGGAAGAAAAGTTAAGTACTATAAAGATGTAGTGGATTTTGCCCATTCTTTAAAAGGAAGATGTAAGTTAGCTATATTATCTAATTTATTACCTATAGATAAGAAGCGCATTGATGAGCAGTATGACTTAAGTTACTTTGACAAAGTATATTTATCTTTCGAGATGGGATTAAGTAAACCGAATAAAAAAGTTTATGATTATGTCATAAAAGATTTACAAGTTTTACCGAAAGAAATATTATTTATTGATGATGATAAGAAAAATATCGAGATGGCAAAGAAAGCCGGTTGGCAGACTTGTCAAGCTTTTGGGTATGAATTAGATAAAATAAAAAAAGCCGTAGAGGACTTTTTAAATATTTCTACAATCTAGTACCTATTCTATTGTTTAGAAAATATTAGGCCATCATCCGTAGTGTATAGTTTGCCATCTTTATACATATAATAAAAATCGCCATCATAACCTTCGCGATGAAGGATAATCCAATTATCAATAACCTCGCAATTACTATCAGTAAAAGTAATAGAATTTTCGCCATATGACCAAGTACCAAGAAGTTGCTCTTTGGTTATAGTATATGTGCTATTTTTAGAGGAATTGGTGGTATTTTGTAAATCTTTTACTTTACTTTCTAGATTTTTTTGATCTTTACTTAAACTTTCTATTTTTTTGTTATTTTCTTCAATGGTTTGTTTTAACTCATCTAAATTAGTATTTTCGTCTATAGAAGTATCATTAGTTTGTTCTTCTAATTTTTGTTTTAAACTTGTTATTTCTTCTTTTAACGCATCAAGTTGTTGATTATCATTTTTGCTGCCGCAGCCAGTAATTAATAGTAAGCAGAAAGTCATTATTAAAATTTTTTTCATTTATTTCACCCATTTAATCGTATCACAAAGTGATAATTAAGACAATTATTATTAATTATAATTATAAGTTATCTTTTATTTCAGGAAATAAGTCATAGAGATTATAACTGAGTAAATTATCAAAATATGTTTTTAATTTCATAGTTACTACAATATGGTAATGAGTTTTAGCAAATACTCCGTGTCTTACTAATAAATCGATCATTCTTTTTTCGACGGTTAAAATTTGGGTTGTACACATTAAATCACACAAATTGATTATTTTCTCTTCTAAGGTATACTCCTTTTTAATGTACTCTTTAAAAAATTGATAATGAGGGTTTGACCTATCGGTCTCATCGCGGTCATTAGATAAACAATCGATATCATTATTTAAAAATGAGTGTTTGATGCAAATACCGGCATACTCTTCGTCATAACCTAATTCTTTTAAATAATTATAACCATTGATAGCGTGAGAAAAGACACCGCTTTCTTCAATAAACTTTTTACCGATATCGTGAATATAGCCGAAAGCGATAGTTTTATCGACATCGACGGTTAGACCTTTTTCTTTTAAAGCTTGAGCAATTTTACCGGCAGTATTTCCAACACATAGAGAATGCGTAATCCAACTATCATCTTTGGTATTTACTCTTTCTACTTCCAATATTTCTTTAGCTTCTTTACTTGTTAGTTTCATAAACATCTCCTATTATTCTATATCATCTACAGTTATACCTTTTATGCCGTTATCCTTTAATAGTTGAATAACACTTTCTCGATCATCTATAAACAATATCTCATCTAATTGACAATTATTAATCCGTTGAATTATCTTGGTACAAGTCAATTTTAATTCTTGCGAGGACGTAGATAAAACCTCGATATTTTCACCATAATATTTATTTATAAATAGTTGCTTGGCTTTAAGATGAAATGAGAATTTTGACCCTGATAAACAATACATTTTTACATTTTCTTTTCTTAAAATATTTATTAAATTAGATAATTTTTCTGATCTTATACACGGTTCTATTTGTTCATAAAAAATACTCGGATTTTTATAAGCATCCGCGTAAAAGGTTAAGAATTTTTCTTCGCTTTCTTTCCGGTGCTCGGGAAAATCTGTATCTTTATGAATGGCTAATGTTTCATCAAAATCAAAAATAGCCACTTTAATATTATTTAAATCGATATCATTTAATTTCACTGCCATCACCTAGTTATATCTTATTTATTCACAACGTTTTGTGGATTATCATCAGCTATTGATTTTATATTTTCACACCATATTTCTACAAGCCGATTAATGGCTTCTTCGGTAAAAAAGGCATAAGGAGCCGTAGCCATAATATTGCCTTGATATTCATACATTTTCTTTTCTTCCCCATATAGTTCGAAGGCATAGCTTATTTCCCCTTTTTCAGCTCTTTGAAGTAATAAATCATGATTATATAATTCGCGTGCGTTATTAATAACATTGATTACCGCATTACCGTTCATTTTATTAATTAATTCATCGGTTATTAATTGTTTGGTTTCATTATTGGTTGCAAATGTTGGAAATATAAAATCTGCCTCCTTAAAAATTGTCTCTAGATCTACTCTTTGGTAATTATTATCCTTACTACTTCTATTCCAATAAATAACTTGCATTCCTAAACTATGACACATACTAGCAATTTTAGAACCAATGGTACCTAAGCCAATAATTCCCGCTGTTTTATTTCTTATTTCTGTGTTTAACATCGCTTTAGAATAATCCATTTTATAATCTGTTTTGGCTTGAATAGGAAATTTTTTAGCTAAACACATCATAAGAAATATGGCATATTCGGCAACAGAGTCAGTAGAATATTTGGGAATATTAGTAACGACAATATTATTATCTTTACAATAATTTAAATCAATCCAATCAAAGGCTGTGGTAGATAAACAAATTCCCTTCAGATTTTTAATTTTACTTAAATGATTACTATTTATATCCCAATTATACCAATCAGGGTCAACGGCTAAAATTTTTTCACTATCATCATAAAGATACGGCGCATTATCCAAGTTAAATACGTCCTCTAAAAAAATTACTTCTCCTAACCGTTTTAAATCATTAATTTGCTTTTCAGTAAAGCTATCTTTGGTATATGTAACATATATTTTCATTTTTAACTAACATTCCTTTCTATCGTCCTTTCAGTCCTCTGAAAGGCACAAATTGAATTGAAAAATTGACTTTTAGACTTTTTTGTTTATAATAACTACTTGTTGCAGGTACACTACAGAGCACGGCGAGGTGAGTGGTGTTAAGAATCTTATCTTAAACCCGTATTTTTATATGTGTCGATTATTCTCGGTGTACAAATGAGTGTTGCCTTTATTGAGCACGGAACCTTATCTATGTGAAAATCATTTCTTGTTTTCTAGTTTGAGAATTTTCAGTCAATGCCTACAACAATATTTTATTTTTGTTATTATAAACTTGAAATTTTGCGATTTTTCTCAAAATCTTTTTTTCAT
>CANQMM010000005.1 GCA_947624955.1 uncultured Bacilli bacterium
TTGGAGTGAATACTATATGATATTCACATCTCCATTTTGTATGTGACAAACTACTCATCTCATCATTGTTTTTTATTCTTTTCAAAAATTAGCTCTCCTTTCGATTTTTAGATTTGGCTTTGGCAGACCATTTCTATTATATCAAAAGGAGAGCTAATTTTTCTTTACATCGCTCTTGCTCTTCGGCTCGCACGTGCATAGCACGTGGTTTTATCCGTAGCTATCTCCCAATTGCTACATAATAAAAATGTTCCACGTGAAACATAGTTATTAACAATACAATGTTTCACGTGGAACATATAAATTTTATACTTCAGAAATGTCATTTTCAACTGAAGTATCTTCGCCCTCATCGACAGTATCATTTACGTCTTCTACTAAGTCATCAGAATTAGGAGTAGGTACATTAGCGGTTTCTACGCTTTCATCCTCTTTATCTATTAAACTTATAGTAGAGACTTTTTGATTGTCCTTTAAATTGATTAATCTTATACCTTGAGTAACTCTACCCAATGTTGACACTTGATCTAAAGGAATTCTGATAATCATTCCGGAATTCGTAATTAGTACTAAATCATTATCCGGTCTAACCACCTTAAATGCTGCAATTGAACCGTTCTTTTCCGTAATATTTAAAGCTTTTACACCCTTGCTACCGCGTTTAGTACTACGATACTCACAAACTTTTGTTTGCTTTCCGTAACCCTTCTCTGTAGCTATTACTAACGTGTCATCTTCTGAAGCAATCTCCGCCCCAATACAAGTTGCATTACCTAGATTTATACCACGAACACCACTAGCAGTTCTACCCATTATTCGGACTTCTTCTTCACTAAATTTAGCCATTCTACCAGCACTAGAACCAAGTAGAACCATATCGTGGCCATTCGTCTTCATAACAGCGATTAACTCATCATTTTCCTTTAAGCTAATGGCAATCTTTCCGTTTGTTCTAATATTTTCAAATTCCGCTACAGCAGTTCGTTTAACTAAGCCCATCTTCGTAGCAAATAATAGATTTTTAATGTCCTCATTTGGACTTATCTTAACCATTGAATTTACCATTTCATCTTTATCGATTTGTAATAAATTAACTATTGGTAAGCCCTTAGCTTGACGGCTAAATTCCGGAATCTCATATCCTTTTAATCTATAAACCTTACCTTTATTAGTAAAGAATAACAAATAATCGTGTGTTGATAAATTTATCATATGTTCAACAAAGTCTTCCTCATTGGTACTCATACCCTTAACACCGACTCCGCCACGATTTTGCATCTTGTAATTATCCGTAGTACTACGTTTAATATAACCTTTGTTAGTTAAAGTGATAATTACATTTTCTTCAGGAATTAAGGCCTCATCTTCAATATAATCGATAGCTGTCATATCTATATTTGTTCTTCTATCATCGCCATATCTGTCTTTAATATCTAACAATTCCTTACGAATTATTTCTAATACTTTAGCTTCACTACCTAAAATAGCTCGCAACTCATCAATCGTCGCAATTAATTCTTTTAATTCATCTTCAATCTTGTCTCTCTCCAAGCCGGTTAAACGACGTAATCTCATTTCCAAAATTGCATCAGCTTGAACATCATCAAGACCAAATTTACTCATTAATCTTTCTTTAGCAATCGCATCAGTTTCACTTTCTCGAATAGTTTTAATTACCTCATCAATATGATCTAAAGCAATCTTTAAACCTTCCAAAATGTGGACTCTTGCTTCCGCTTTGCCTAATTCAAATTGTGTTCTTCTGATAATTACCGTCTTTTGATAATCAATATATTTTGTAATTATTTCTTTCAAATTTAAAGTTTTAGGTTCTTTACCATCGAGCATCAAGAAATTAATCCCAAATGATACTTGTAATTGCGTATGTTTAAATAAATTATTTAATACAACGTTGGCATTTGCTTCTTTCTTTAAAGTAACAACTACTCTAATCCCATTTTTAAGGTTAGACTCATCGTGTAAATCCGCAATTCCATCAAGTATTTTATCTCTTACTAGTTCACCGATTCTTTGTTGTAATGCTTGCTTATTAACTTGATAAGGTAACTCCGTAATAATTATTCTATTTCTCCCATTTTGTTCATCAATTTCTACCTTACTCCGGATAGTAATTGCTCCGCGGCCTGTTTCATAAGCTTTCTTAATTCCACTGTTTCCTAGTATTGTCGCTCCGGTAGGAAAATCAGGCCCTTTAATATATTGCATTAATTCGGTAATTGAGATATCCGGTTTATCGATATAAGCTACACACCCATCGATTACTTCCCCTAAATTATGTGGTGGAATATTCGTTGCCATACCAACCGCAATACCCATCGTTCCATTAACTAAGATATTAGGGAATCTACTTGGTAAAATAACCGGTTCTTTACGCGTATTATCAAAGTTGGGAATAAAATCGACAGTTTCTTTATTTATATCCCGTAATAATTCCAAAGATAACTTCGAAAGTCTAGCTTCGGTATAACGGTAAGCTGCTGCTCCATCGCCATCGACTGAACCAAAGTTACCATGACCATCGATAAGTGGATGCCGATAACTAAAGTCTTGTGCCATTCTTACCATTGCATCATATACAGATGTATCACCGTGTGGGTGGTAACGGCCTAATACATTACCAACGGTGGTAGCACTCTTTTTATAAGGTTTGTCCGGTGTTAACCCGTCCTCAATCATCGCATATAAAATTCTTCGATGAACAGGTTTTAATCCATCTCTTAAATCCGGGAGTGCTCTTGCAATAATAACACTCATCGAATATTCAAGAAAGGCATCTTCCATTTCTTTTACAATATTATGTTGTTCTAACTTATCCATACTACCCCTCCTAGAAATCTAAATCCTGTACTAAATAGGCATTCTGTTCGATAAATTCTCTTCTTGGATCGACATCTTCACCCATCAAAGTCTCAAATACTTTATCAGCCCGCATTGCATCTTCAATCTTTATTTGGACTAAAGTTCTATGTTCAATATTCATTGTTGTATCACATAACTCATCGGCATCCATTTCTCCAAGACCTTTGTTTCTACTTACTTCAGGTTTTACATTGGCCGGTAAACTAGCCAAGAATGCATTAAGTTCTGCATCATCTAGAATATATTTAACTGTTTTACCATATTTAACATTGTATAAAGGAGGTTGGGCTACATAAATATACCCACCTTCAACAACCGGTCTAAAAAAGCGGTAAAATAACGTTAAAAGTAATGTTCTAATATGTTTACCATCGACATCGGCATCAGTCATTATGATAATTTTGTGATATCTTAACTTACTAATATCAAATTCATCACCAATACCGGTACCTAAAGCCGTAATCATACTGCGGATCTCTTCATTATTTAAAGCTTTATCTAATCTAGCCTTCTCGACATTCAATATCTTACCTCTTAAAGGTAATATTGCCTGCGTCTTCGGATCTCTTCCGCCTTTAGCACTACCACCGGCAGAATCCCCTTCGACGATAAACAATTCGGATATTGTAGCATCTTTACTCGTACAATCAGCTAATTTACCCCATTGATTAGTAACTTCCAATCCGCCTTTTCTTCTAGTTAATTCCCGAGCTTTTTTAGCCGCAACTCTTGCTCGAGAAGCGGTAATTGCTTTATCGACAATAATTTTGGCTACTTCCGGATTTTCTAACAAATATCTTTCAAAACCATTACTAAATACATCATCTGCTATTTTTCTTACTTCGATATTTCCTAACTTAGTCTTAGTTTGCCCCTCAAATTGTGGGTCCGGATGCTTACAAGAGATAATCATTGTAAGCCCTTCTCTAACATCGTCCCCCGTCAAACTATCGTCATTATCTTTAACTAATTTTGCATTTTTCGCATAGTTATTAATAATTCTACTTAAAGCTCTCTTAACTCCTTCTTCGTGAGTTCCGCCTTCATAAGTATTAATATTATTTGTAAAAGAATAAACAGCTGAATTATATGTTTCATTGTATTGCAAAGCAACCTCAATTAAAATATCATCCTCTTTACCCTCAACATATATAATATCCTCATGAATCGGTTTTTTTGTCTTATTAATCATCTGAACGTACTCGATAATTCCGCCATTATAGACAAATTCATCTTTCTTTTCATCTTCTCTTTCATCTATTAAGACGATTCTTAGTCCTTTATTTAAGAAAGCAAGTTCTCTTAATCTCGTAGCTAAAGTGTCATAATTATAGATTGTTGTTTCCGTAAATATTTCCGGGTCCGCTTTAAATGTTACTGTTGTCCCTGTTCTATCTTGATCACATTCGCCGATTACTTTTAGATCCCCCGTCGAATGACCACCATTCTCAAATCTTTGAAAATAGATTTTTCCATCCCGGTAAACTCTTACCTCTAACCACGAAGACAAGGCATTAACAACGCTAGCCCCAACACCGTGTAATCCGCCGGATACTTTATATCCGCCACCGCCAAATTTACCTCCGGCATGCAATATCGTAAATATTGTTTCTATCGTTGATAAACCGGACTTTTCATTCATTCCTGTTGGCATTCCTCGCCCGTCATCTTTAACAGTTATAACATTATTCTTTTCTATTACCACTTCTATATCGTCACAATAACCTGCTAGAGCTTCATCTACAGCATTATCAACTATTTCCCATACTAGATGGTGTAATCCTTTTTCTCCCGTACTACCGATATACATACCTGGTCTTTTCCGTACAGCCTCTAGTCCTTCTAGTACCTGGATATCACTATCAGAATAATGGGTTACTTTTTCTTCTTCTTCCATTTTTAAACCTCCTCAATAATTCCATTATTAACATAAAACTTTTTTGCCTTATTCACGATTGCTTCTTCTATTTTATCAATCTCCGTTGTCGTAATAAGGATTTGCATTTCATCATTAATTAATTTTAAAATATTGTTAATTTTTTCATAATCTAGCTCACTAAATAAGTCATCTAGTATCAATATAGGCATTTCTCCCTTATAATCCTTATAAATATCGATAAGGGCAAATTTATAAGCAATGATGGCATTCTTTTGTTGTCCTTCCGACCCGTAATCTTTTAAGGGCTTATCATCTACACTAAAAATATAATCGTCTTTATGAATTCCC
This sequence comes from uncultured Bacilli bacterium, assembly GCA_947624955.1. Classification (GTDB taxonomy): domain Bacteria; phylum Bacillota_I; class Bacilli_A; order RF39; family UBA660; genus CALVJF01. The sequence goes on from CANQMM010000005.1 coordinate 5,108, forward strand.
ATCTCTGTCTTCCCTAAAAACAAATCTCTCTTTAAATTTTTCTTATACAATTTAAATAATTCGTCTTGGTTTTTTCCTTCATAATCACTTTCATATTCAATAGTTAATGACCCTTGCTGCATTATAGAATTATAAATTTTACCAATTTTAAGATTAATTAATTCTAAAATCTTTTTTCTTTCCTGAAATACTTTTATTCCATAACCAATCATCTTTTCAGTTAGAGAATCTAAATAATCAGTCGAAGCTAAACCGTTGATACTCATCGTTTTTAAATAAGCATTCCGCTGTTTCAATATCTTATTATAACTACTTAAATATTTTAAATAAGTGTTATTAAGTTGTGATATATCCACATTTAATGATTTTCTTCTTATACTAGGAGAATCTTTAATGATCCTTAAATCACCCGGATTAAACAAAATAACCCCAATCATCGATATATAATCACTTAATTTAGCTACTTTATTGTTATTAATTTTAGCTGTTTTGCCATCGCCGGTAATAATTAATTTAAAATTATTACTTCTTTTTTGAACTATATCGGCTTCAATTCTCGTCAATTCTTTGTTGTTCATAATTACTACCTTATCCACAGTTCCTCTAAAAGACTTTGTCAGTGCAAGAACATAAATACTTTCAATTAAATTAGTCTTTCCCATCCCATTTTTTCCATATATTAGATTAAATGCTGGTCCAAAATCTATTTCTAATCGTTCGTAATTTCTAAAATTTAATAGTTTTAAATGTTGTATTTGCATTTTTAAGCCTCTTTTACGATTATATATAAATTTTATAGGCTATCTAGTACTCCTATACATAAATAAATTATATCACAAAAAAACCTTATTTTAAAGGTTTTTTGTATTTTCTATGCGTTCTCGCATAATGGAATCTAATTGGTAAGCCCGGAGTATTTGATTAGTTATCATTCGGTAAGAAATTGGTAATAATAATTTTTTCCCATTACAGAACTCTACGCATACCTTATCTCCTACTTTATGTATTCGATCGACATACTTTAAAGATAACCATACACAGCTTTTATCATTAGGTGAAACGGTTGGAAAAAAGATAATTCTTTTCGATTCTTCAATCAAAATAGGTACCTTATAATTAAATCCCGTTACACTAGTTGTCCCTAGTTGTCTTCCTTCTAACGAACTGCCAAAATATTCACAACTGTTTTCCATTATCTTTTTCGTACTAAATGGTAAATCTAATTCGTCATCTAACTCATAGATTTTCGATTCTTTCTCTCCTACCGGAACTATTGCCATAGTTTCCTCATTAATTTCATAACTGTCCATTCTAATTCCCCCTTGAATACCCTTTGTTATACACCATAAAAATGTCAAAATTTAGCACATTTTGTCTGATTTTATAATTTTTTATAAAAAAACTAGATATCGCTATCTAGTATGTTTTAATTGGTAAAATTAATTGGATTAATGATTCATCTTTAACTGATTTAATAACTATTGGTTTTACCTCGCCATTAAGTAATATTAATATATCTTCATCCTTCATTGTCTTTAAAGCTTCTAACATATATTTTGCACTAAATGATATATCAATATTGGCATCTTTACTTGTCTCAATACTCAACTTTTCTTCAACTTTTCCTATCTCTGAAGCATAAGAGTTAATAATCATTGTATCATCTTTAATCTTCATCTTAACTATATTTTTATCTTTTCCTAAAGTTAATAAAGCCGCGCGATCAATTGCTGAATAGTAATCAGTTAACTTAGTATTAACTATTATATCGAATTCTGTAGGAATTAAATTACTCGTATTAGGATAAGTTCCACTTAGTAAATTAGTTTGAAATAAAATATTCTTATACTTAAATAACACTTTATTATTGAAAATATGCATTTCCATATCTTCATCTTCCCCAATAATCTTATCGAGTTCAATGATATTTTTCCCAGGTATAACAATATTTACCTCTTCATCTACCGGTGTATCTAATTTCACATTCTTTTTCGCCAAACGATAAGAATCTGTTGCAATACATTCTAGGACATCACCATTTATTTTAAAATTAATTCCTGTCAAAAGTGGTCTTAACTCTTGAGTAGATATCGCAAAAGACGTTTGATTGATAATGCTTTTAAATACCGTACTATTAATAACTAATGGATTTTTACTTTCTTCTAGTTTTAAACTTGGATATTCATTCGGATCTAAACAATTTAAATCGTATTGACTTCCTTCTGTATAAATTTTAATTTTATAGCCATCCATTAATTCAAAATTAACTAAATCACTAGGCATTTTTCTCACAATATCCAAAATGTATTTACTTTGAATAATAATTGAACCTAAACTATCTACTTTCGTAATTAATTTATTTTCAATAAATGTTCTGATGGTTAACTCACTATCACTAGCTGTTAGAAATAATCCTTCCTCATTTAAATCAAATTTAATTCCACTTAGTACAGGTATAATTTGTTTAGTCGATACAGCTCTTGCTACATTACTTAAATTTTCTAATAATAAATTTTTTTCAATTGTAAATTTCATTTTAATTCCTTCTTTCTTATTTTTTTAATTAATAATTATAATAATACGGTTAATAAAGTGGATAACATCATTAAACTCCCATAAATCCTTATCTTTTCTCTTATTCTGCTTGTGGATATATCACATTTTATCAACATTGAACTCACAATATCAAATTTTTTCTTTAATCTCATTCAAAATTTCTTTGAGTTGGGAGTTTTCTTTTAAATCATTTTCTATTTTATCACAAGCATAGATAACAGTTGTATGGTCTCTATTACCAAATTCTAAACCAATTCTTGGAAAAGATTCATCAGTTAACATTCGACATAAGTACATAGCAATTTGCCTTGGATAAGCAATATTGGCACTCCGTTTTTTACTCTTTAAGACCTCGACGGTAATATTATAGTAATCGGCCACGGCTTTTTGTACACTCGATATTTGATTGTTAATATATGGGTTTTTATTAACATAGTCTTTTAAATAGTCGATAGCTACTTCTAGAGTTATTTTACTCGGTACATTCATCGCTACCATCGCTGCCAGTCGGTTTAACGTTCCTTCAAGGGCTCTGACATCGCCATCACAATTACTTGCAATATACTCAATGGCATCTTCCGTAACTTTCTCCGCAAAGGAAAAGTTTTTTAATTTATCTTTTAAAATCAGACATCGTAACTCAAAATCCGGCGGGAAGATATCGACAGGCAACCCCATCGTGAATCGACTCCGTAAGCGCTCTTGCAATAACTTTAAATCTTCCGGTGATCTATCAGAACTAATAATTATTTGCTTATTTCTTCGATGGAGATCGTTGAAAGTATTAAAGAACTCTGTTTGCGTCTTATCTGCTCCCACTAGTAACTGAATATCATCGATAATTAAGACATCGACATTCCGATATTTATTTTTAAAATTATTGGCATAATCGAAGGAGTTTTCATAGTCATTCGTATTGGCAATTCCTGTAAAGTCATCTCTAAATTCTTCACTCGGTGTATATAGGACCTTTAAATTACTATTTTCAACTATATAATTACCAATTGCGTGCATCAAATGCGTCTTCCCTAAACCACTTTTGCCATAAATGAATAGTGGATTATAGACTTTTCCCGGTGCTTCCGCTACTGCCAGTGCCGCCGTTTTTGCAAATCTATTTGTATCCCCAACAACAAAGTTATCAAAAGTCATATTTGGTGATAAATTACTATAAAACTCCTCTTTAGGGTCTTTTTTTTCTGTATCGCTATCCAAGATATCCGGTAAAATTTCTTCTACTTGTTCTCCTTCTAATACAAATTCTATATCAAAGACTTTCCCTGTTAATGAAGTAAAAGTTCTCTCAATTAAATCATAATAGTTATCGCCAAGCATTTTTTTATGAATTTCCATCGGTACTTCAATGACGATTTTTTCATTATTCGAAGATAAAAGTTTAATATTGGTAAACCAAGTAGAGTAAGAGACAGGGTTAGTTTCATTACTTATAAGTTGTAAAAAATTCTTCCAGATATCATCTGTAATCATCTCTCCACCCCACAGTCTTGTCATTTCGTAGAATTATTTTATCTCATCTTGTTGAAAATTAAAAGCATAAATTATTAAAAAAATTTAATTAACAAGATATTCACTAACTTATAAACAAAAATAAGCCCCTAATATACTTAAAGTAAGTAACTTATCAACATTATCCACAATTTTTCTAAATAACAGGTTAATAAAGTTATTCACTTATTCACAAATTAATGTTAATAACTATTTTTCCTTGACTTTTTCAAAATTCTATTATTATAATAAATAGACTTTATTTAGATGTGGAGGTGCAATCATGAAAGGAACATATCAACCAAATAATCGTAAAAAAGCTAAGAAGCATGGTTTCTTCGCTCGTAAAGAATCAAACGTTTTAAAATCAAGAAGAAAAAAAGGACGCAAACAACTTTGCAAATAAAGAAACCACCCATAAGTGGTTTTTTCTTCTATAAGGAGGAGTCTTTATCAAAAAATCAGAAGTTGTCAAAAAAAAATTAGAATTCAATAACATTATCCAACACGGTCATTTTTTTAAGAGTAATTATTATATTATATATATAATGAAAAGAAATGACTCCCAAACGCGTTTTGGACTTGCCATCGGCAAGAAAGTTGGTAAAGCAGTAGTACGTAATAAACTTAAACGTCAAACCCGGGCAATCATTGATCAAAATAAAAAACTATTTCCAAAGGGCTTTGATTATATTATAATGATTAAGAGGGCCAGTAATGGAATATCATTTACTGAGTTAAATAATTGTTTAGTAAATTTAATGACAGAAAAGGTGAAAATTTGAAAAAGAAAAGAATCAAGGTCATAACCTTATTATTGTTAGTATTATTGAGTACCGGATGTACCAAGTATGTTAAAGATGGTAAAGAGTCAGTTATTTATGAAAAGACCGGCCAAACTATTACCGCTAATATCCTTTGTAAACCATCTGATACCGAGTTAATTAATCTCTATAATGAACATAATGTCGAAATCATTAATGAAGTACCGGAGTGTCAAAATTTTAAAATAACCTCAGGTAAATATCATAGCTTATGGGAATCGATATTAGTTAAGCCCCTAGCTTGGTGCATTTTAAAAATTGGCTATCTATTTAATAATATGGGTATTTCCGTTATGGTTTTAGGATTACTTATCCGTCTAGCAATGTTACCTATTTCTAAAAAGTCCGTAATGCAGTCTGAAAATATTCGTAAAGCTCAACCGGAAATCAATAAGATTGAAAAGAAATATCGTAACCGTACAGATAACGAGTCCTTGATGCAAAAGTCCCAAGAGACAATGCTCGTCTATAAAAAATATAATATTAATCCTGTATCCGGTTGTTTACTTGCTTTTATCCAACTTCCTTTATTCTTTGCTTTTCTCGAAGCCATTAACCGAATACCGGCGATATTTGAAGGTGATTTCTTCTTCGGAATGAAATTAGGTATGACCCCTTGGGTAGGAATAAGAGAAGGCCGTTACATTTATATTTTACTAATTATTTTAATTATCTTAAGTACTTATTTCTCATTTAAAAAGTCGATGAATTCTCAACCGAATGACGAGATGCAACAACAAATGCAATTTATGATGAAATTTATGATTGTTATGATTTGTGTGGCATCCTTCAGTCTCCCAACAGCTATTGCTTTATATTGGATTGTAACTAACGTCTTTGCGGTAGTTCAAAATTATATAATAAATAAAAGCTTAGAAAAGAGGATGTAGTATGAAAGTAGAAGTATTTACAGGAAAGAATAAAGAGGCGTTGCTTGAAAGCACTTTAAAGGAAATGGGTGTTCAAGAGTCCCAAGCGCTCTATAATATTAAGGAAGAGAAAGGCGGATTATTTAAATCAACTAACTATGAATTAAAAATCGCTAAAATTGAAGATATAGCTCAATACTTAAAAAGTTATCTTGAAGAACTAACCAAGAATATGGGCTTAGAAGTTTCTTTTGAAACTAAAATTCGCGAAAATCAAATCAATATTAAAATGTATTCGGATAATAATGCCATTTTAATTGGTAAAGGTGGTAAAACCTTATCAGCATTGCAGACTATTTTAAGACAATTGGTTTATAAAGAATTAAATCAATATCCGTATGTTATTCTCGATGTCGAAAACTATAAAGAAAAACAAGCCGGTCATCTTGAACGCTTAGCTAAACGCTTAGCTAAAGAAGTTCAAAAAACTAAAATAGCTGTGAAAATGGAAAATATGAATAGTTATGAAAGAAGAATTGTCCACAACGCTTTAACCAATTTCAAAAATATTTCTACTCTTAGCGAAGGTGAAGAACCTAATCGTCACGTTGTAATCACATATAAGGAAGATTAATTCTTCTTTTTTTATTTCCCGGGAAATAATTTTGAACCGATATTTATTTCTCGGGAAATATTTTTACCTTCTTTTATTTCCCCGGAAATAAAAATATGTTATAATACCAACGCAAAGGAGTGATTTTATGGAAGATACAATTTGTGCTATTTCTACAAGTATGGGTATCGGAGCGATTTCTATAATTCGTGTAAGTGGACCGGATGCAGTCAATATTGTCAATCAAATATTTAAAAGCTCTCACGATTTAACTAAAGTTGCTAGCCATACTATTCATTATGGTTATATTGTCGATGGTTCTACTTCCGTAGATGAAGTCTTGGTATCTGTCATGCTTGCTCCGAAAACTTTTACTACTGAAGATACTGTTGAGATAAACTGCCACGGCGGCATCGCTCCTACTAACAAAGTTTTAGAACTATTACTTTCGCACGGCTGCCGGTTAGCTGATCGCGGAGAATTTACTAAACGGGCTTTTTTAAATGGTCGGATTGATTTATTAGAAGCCGAAGCAGTTATGGATATGATTAATGCTCAAACTGATTCCCAACGGGAACTCGCAATGAATCAAATAACCGGTCGGGTATCTAATTTAATTAATGACTTACGTGAAGATCTAATAAGTATTATTTCCAATATAAATGTCAATATTGACTATCCAGAATATGATGATGTTACGGTCGTAACCAATGATATTCTTCTTCCAAAAGTTCAAGCATTTAAAACTAAAATTGCTCATATTTTAGCCGAAAGTCGCAATGGTCAAATCATCAAAGAAGGTATAAAAACTTCTATCATCGGTCGACCTAATGTCGGGAAAAGTTCCTTATTGAATGCTTTACTTGACGAAGAAAAAGCGATTGTTACGGATATTGCCGGTACCACTAGAGATATTGTCGAAGGCGAAATCAGTTTAAATGGTATTCCTCTCCATATTATTGATACCGCCGGCATTCGTCAAACCGAAGATAAAGTCGAATCTATCGGCGTTGAAAAAAGTCTCAAAACTTTAGCCAATAGTGATTTAGTTTTACTCCTTTTAAATAATAATGAACCACTATCTAGAGAAGATGAAGAGTTATTTAAACAAGTTAGCCAAAAAAATTATCTAGTAGTTATCAATAAATGTGACTTACCGAATAAGCTAGATATTTCGTCATTGTCCATTGATCCAAAACGTTTAATCAGGATGAGTATTTCCCAAGGTACGGGATTAGATGATCTAAAAAACAAGATTATTGAATTATTTAATCTCGGTTCGATAGCCACTGCTGATCCAACTTATTTAAGTAATGCTCGTTGTATTGGTATTTTAGAAAACTGTCTTCATAAAATGGAAGAAATCGAAGAAGCCATAAAAAATAATCAACCTATCGATATGTTAGAATTAGATATTCGTTTAGTATGGGAAGATTTAGGGCGCATTAATGGGACAACTTATGAAGAAGAACTTTTAGATGAAATGTTCAGTCGTTTTTGTCTTGGTAAATAAATTATTTCCCGGGAAATAAAAGAGGTGATTTTCAAATGAATAATATATATGATGTCATAGTTGTTGGTGGTGGTCACGCTGGATGTGAAGCGGCATCCGCTTGTGCTCTTAAAAATCATCCCACTTTGTTGATAACCAGCAATTTAAAAAATATAGCCGATATGCCATGTAATCCCCACATCGGAGGTAGTGCCAAAGGTATCGTAGTTCGGGAGATTGATGCTCTAGGGGGAATAATGGGCAAGATTGCCGATAAAACACATTTGCAAATAAAAATGCTCAACGTAGCTAAAGGTCCTGCTGTCCAAGCACTTCGTGCCCAAGGTGATAAAATTGCTTATCCTAGAGAAATGCTAAAATATCTTCAAAGTTTAAAAAATTTAACAATCCAAGAAGGGATGGTCGAAGATTTAATCGTCGAAGATGCCACTGTCAAAGGGGTAATCTTAGCTGATGGAACGAAGATTTATTCCAAAATCGTCATTCTCACTACCGGCACATACTTAAAGTCTGATATCTTAGTCGGCAACACGCGTACTCGTAAAGGTCCGCACGGCGAAGAACCATCAAATCACTTAAGTGACCGCCTCAAAGATTATGGTTTTCAAATTATTCGTTTGAAAACTGGCACTCCGCAAAGAATTGAACGTAGCTCAATTGATTTTTCTAAAACTAAGTTAGAACTGGGAGATGATACCTTTCACACCTTTAGTTTTGACTTAAATCCCTGCTATCGTCTTGAAGATCAAGTTCCGTGTTATTTAACTTATACCACCGCTGCTACCCATCAAATAATCCGCGATAATTTAAATAAATCGAGTATGTATGGGGCTTTAGATGATATCAAAGGTATTGGTCCTCGCTATTGTCCTTCAGTCGAAGATAAGGTTGTGCGTTTTGCCGATAAGGAAAGACATCAACTATTCTTGGAGCCCGAAAGTCGCGAATATGATGACATCTACTTACAAGGTTTCTCTACATCTATGCCCCCGGAAATTCAAGAACAAATGGTTCACTCACTTCCCGGCCTAGAAAATGCCAAAATCTTAAAATATGGTTATGCTATAGAATACGATGCAATCTATCCTACGCAATTAACCGCTTCCTTGGAAACTAAAATTCTCCATAATCTCTTTACTGCCGGTCAAATTAATGGAACAAGTGGTTATGAAGAAGCTGCTTGCCAAGGCTTAATGGCGGGGATTAATGCTTCTTTAAAACTAGAAGATCGTCCCCCTTTAGTATTAGGACGTAATGAAGCTTATATCGGTGTTTTAATTGATGATTTAATTACGAAAGGCATCCGCGACCCTTATCGGTTATTGACTTCGCGAGCTGAATTTCGCCTTCTCCTTCGTCACGATAATGCTGATATTCGCCTTAGGAAACACGGTTATGACGTCGGTTTAATTACCGAAGAGCAAATAACGAAACTCCATAACAAACTCTCAGAAATCTCGCGTCTTAAAGAATATATGAAATCCACGAGAGTAAAAATAGATGGCCATTTTCAAGAAATTTTTCAAGCCAACAATCTCTCTTTACCTACTACCTCTCTATCCTTAGAACAATTAATAAAACGTCCCGAGATTAACTTTAAAATAATTAATCAAATTATAGAAATTCCTTTTACTAGTGATATTCAAGAACAAGTCGAAATCGATTTAAAATATGAAGGTTATATTGCCAAAGCCATTAAAGAAGCAGAAAAATTGACTAAACTAGAAAAAAAGCAAATTCCTGCGGACATTAATTACGATTTAATAACTAATCTCGCTAGTGAAGCACGGCAAAAGCTGAAAGAAGTAAGACCGACAACAATTGCCCAAGCAATTCGCATTAGCGGGGTCAATCCTTCAGATATAGCCATTCTTAGTGTATATTTAAAAAAGGAGTATAATCAAAATGACAATTGAAGTATTTGTTGAAGAAGTAAAAAAATTAGGTCTAGAACCAACTCCTCAGATGTTGAATCAATTACAGATATATGCTAACTTTTTAAAAGAATACAATGAACACACTAATTTAACGCGAATAACCAAAGATGAAGACATCTACCTTAAACATTTTTATGACTCTCTTACCATTCTTAAAGAAATTGATTTAACACAAGTAAATAATCTTATTGACATCGGTACCGGTGCCGGATTTCCCGGAATGGTCTTAAAAATATTCTTTCCTAATTTAAAAGTAACTCTTTTAGATTCTAACAACAAGAAAATCACTTTTTTACAAGAGTTACAAACGAAATTAGGTGTCGATAACTTAACGCTTGTCCACAGCCGGATAGAAACATTTGCTTTAGATAATCGGGAAACCTTTGATGTTGTAACATCGCGGGCGGTAGCCAACCTTATAACATTAACAGAATTAGCTCTTCCATTAGTCAAAATAAATGGTCATTTTATTGCTCTAAAAGGCAACCTCGAAGAAGAGGAAGATGCCACCTATGCTATTAATATCCTAGGAGGAGCTATAGAACATACTAGTAAATTTGTTCTTCCTATTGAACAAAGCACCCGGAATATTATCAATATTGTGAAAGTAAAACCTACTCCCCAAAATTATCCGCGGCCTTACGACAAAATAATTAAAAAGCCATTGAAAAAAAAAGTAAAATAATGTAATATAGAAATAGTAGGAATAATAAAAGGGGCTGATAAACGTGAACTTAGAGTCCGAAGTTTTACAAGTAAATATTGATGACATCATTCCAAACCGATTTCAACCTCGGTTATCTTTTGATGAAGAAGGCCTAAAAGAATTGGCTGCTTCCATCAAAGAACACGGAATTATCCAACCTCTTGTATTACGAAAATTAGGTAATAAATATGAAATCATCGCTGGTGAAAGACGTTATAAAGCCGCAACAATGGCCGGGTTAGTCAGCGTGCCTGCGGTAATTAGCAATATCGATGATAATAAAAGTGCTGAAGTCGCTTTAGTAGAAAATGTACAGCGCCGCGATTTAACTCCCATCGAAGAAGCACGATCTTACAAGAGTTTACTAGATAAAGGTTACTTAACTCAAGAACAATTAGCTAAAAAAATGGGTTTATCTCAGCCAGCAATCGCCAATAAATTGCGCTTGTTAAGTTTAGATGAAGAAGTTCAGCAAGCTTTAATGGAAGAAAAGATAAGTGAGCGTCATGCTAGATCTTTGTTGACTATCGATGATAAAGAAAAACAAAAATATTGGCTTCAAAGAATTCTTAATGAACGTTTAACTGTCCGTCAGTTAGATATAGAATTAAAAAAAGAAAAAGATGCTAACTCAACCGGCGAAATACCTTTAGTCCAAGCTATGCCTGATATTGATAAAATAAAAAGTCAAGCCGTTGATATAATTCCTAACAAGGAAAGAAGGAGCGTGCAAAGTATGATGGTACCAGAAGATATGATGACAGAATTTAGTGGAGCCCTTCCAGTTGATGTGGCAAGTCCAAATGACCAACTAACTACTCCAACAGCTAATAATAGTGATTTACAACCTGAAAATAAATTTTTCAATTTTACTACTGAAGAAGCAGCCAATATGGATACGGGTATTAGTATGGAACCAACTAATGATAACTTATTCCAAGTAGCAGCTCCTGATCCCATTATTGAGCCTGCTCCTCAACTAAATAATATTTTTGATACTACTATAAACCTAGAAAATACAACCCCAGCGCCAAGTACCCCACCTTTCGAAACACTAGATTTTGGTCCAACTTCATCTCAAGAACCTCTTGACCCATTATTTAGTCAGCCACCTCTAAATAGTTCTGTAAATCAACAAACTAGCAATATTAATCCTATAGTTCAGCCGGTTTCTGCTCCAGTTGCCACTCCATCTCTTGATATCGTTTCAGCCATTAATACTATTAGAGACACGACCAATAATCTTAAAAGTCAAGGTTACAACATAAATATTCAAGAAGCTGATTTAGGAACAATGTATCAAATAAATATTAATATTGATAAATAAAATATAATAAAGGAGTATGAAAAATGAAATGTATTCAATGTGGTAATGAAATACCCGAAGGGGCAAGATTTTGTCCAAAATGTGGAGCAGAAAATTTTGCTCCAAATCCTCAAGAAGAGGTTGTTAATCCTGTAGTAGAACCTCAATCAGCGGAAGTTAATGAGACGACTCCGCCAATGCCTCCAGAGCCACCAGGACCCGAACCACCACGTCCAGTAGAGCCAATTAATAATGGCCCGGTAGTGCCAACCCAACCAAAAGAAGAAAAAAAGAAGAGTCATAATAAAGCCTACATCATTATAATTGCCATTTTATCACTAGTTATAATTGGCCTAGTTTGTGTTCTTATCTTTGGGGAAGATTGGGGTATTATGTGCAATGATAGTTCTTCAACAAGGGAAGCAGATAAATCAGATAGCAAAGATAAAGAATCATCCTCAAAAGATAAAGACAATGATAATGCTGAAGAAGAAAATCCTTCTAAAGATCCCGATAAAAATGTTCCAAGCGTTGAAACTACAACTCAAAAAGTTGTATGTACTCAATATTTCGATGACTATAGTGGCACTTATACATTCTCAGCTATTAATAATGAAATAGTTGGTTTGGAAATGACTATAAAGTTCTCTTATGAATACCTTGGCCTTGATTATGAAACCTTAACGCCCGAAGATCGAGAAGTTTTTACCGAAGAATTCATTAAAAATTTTCCTGAAAATCAAGTAGGTGTTCAAATTACTACTGAGTTTAACCCATCAACTATTGATGTTAAATTAAACGTTGACTTTACGACTGCTGATCCAAGTAGTTTAGAAGGTCTTTTAGATTTTGACGGCTCAGAAGATATGAATTTAGAAAGAGTCATTGAACGAGCAAAAGCTGATGGAGCAATCTGTTATTAAAGAAAATAAGTAACTATTCAGTTATTTATTTTTTTAAAAGAAGGTGATTGAATGAAATGTCCTAGATGTCGAAAAAGAATTCCCGCTGCTACTCAATATTGCCCTAAATGTGGTGCCAAAATAGGAGAATACTCTATTGTTGAACTACCTTCAACAAATCATAAAGTATTTAAAAAGTTAATAATTACTATAATTAGTATTCTTATTGTGATTTTACTCGTTATGGGTGCAATGTTTATTAAAAATCGCTTTGACTTTGATTATGAAAAATTTTTCAATAAACAAGTCGATGAGCCAAAAGATGATGAAGAACCCGATAACACTATCATCGCAGAAACCTTTACTATACAATATGAATTAGCCAATATGGATTCACTATCTACAGATTTAGCGGTTAATAAGATTATTTTAAGTAAGTCAGAAGTAGTTATTAAAGGTACTAAAACCAATCTATCAAAAATTCAAAAAGTAGTAGCTATAATCGATTTACAAAGTACGTCTCTAAATAAGTTGGGTACTTATTCCTTAAAAAACGTAAAAGTAGTGGCTCAAGATAAAAATAATCGCGAACTTTCCGATGTAGAAATAGTTCCTAATGTTATTGAAGCAGAAATAGAGTTAAAAATGCCCACCAAAAAAGTTTTGTCCAAGGTTAACATTGAAATGCAGAATGTCCCTGATGGTTTTAATGTCACAGCTACTTATTCGTCCGAAGTTAGCATAATTTTAACCGGTCCGGAAGAACTTTTAGATAATATTAATAAAGACAGTATTCGAGCTGTAATCGACCTAAAGGACTGTCAAGAAGGTACTTATGAGTTGCCCATAACTATCGACAATCTTGACCCTTTAGTTCAAGCTACTATAAACCCACCAACAGTATCCGTAAAACTATCGCAATAAAAAATGCTAATCATCTCGATTAGTATTTTCTTTGTCCTCATATTCATCCTTATTATATATGCCTTCACTACCTTTAACATAGTAATAAATAATACTTTTCTTCGCATCATTCGTCGTCTTCCCCGTAATAGCGTGCAAAGGAATTCCCACTACATTATCCGGTTGAATATACCAATTAGCTTCCGTATCTTTTAAAACATTTTCTACTGTTTCTACCCAAATCTTTTTACTTATCGGTCCATAATTTGCCGGTATTTCAGTAGCATCATCATTACCATTCCAAACCATCATTAAAATGTCTGGATTATAACCGATCATCCAAAAGTCCGTTCCAGTAGAACCGGTTTTAACAGCATATTTCCGCGATATCTGCCCCGCAATTGAAATAACCGTCGGTGTATTATAATCATTAAAAGCATTATTATAAGTTCCTGTTAGTAACTCATTTAAAATATAGACATAATCATAATTTAATATTTGTCTTTCATCATCTTTCTTCTCATATAAAACATTACCGTACATATCCTCTACTTTATTGATAAAAGATATTTTTCTTTCTACTCCCCCACTTGCTAAAGTCGTATAAGCATTCGCAAAATCCATCATATTTAACTCCACAGTTCCTAAAGGCAAAGACGGTATCGCCGGCAATTCCTTTTGAATCCCCATCTTTTTTGCCGTTTCTACTAAAACATCCTCTCCTAAGAACAAATGCGTTTTAACGGCATAAATGTTATCCGAATATGATAGCGCTGCCGCCATAGTAATATCTTGATTACCATATTTATCATTGTAATTTGCTGGCGAATAAGTCTTATTAGAAGCAAACACAAATGTAGTCGGCTCACTTAAAAACGTTGAAGAACTAACCATCCCGTTTTCTAAGGCCGCATAGTAAAGCAATGGCTTCATAACGGACCCCACTTGTCTTTCGGCTTGCGTTGCCCTATTGTACTGACTTATAGCATAGTCAAGTCCGCCACTTAAAGCCATCACTTCCCCATTATGGGGATTAATTATCACACTAGCAACTTGTAACCCCTCTTTGCCATCCATATTTTTAACGATGGCCTCTTCCATATATTTTTGGGCATCCATATTTAAAGAGGTATATATTTTTAATCCACCCAATTTAGTTAATGAACTTGGTATTTTATCTAAATGGTATAACTCATCATAAACGGCATCTTGATAATACATTAAAGTTTGTAAATTGTTTTGATCTCTTTTCCCATATATTTCTAACTTTTCTTTAAATAGATTATTATATGTTTCTTCATCGATGTACTCATTATTTAACATCGTTAACGCCACGACTTTGGCTCTTTCTATTGCCTTATCATAATTAGCAACCGGGTTATAATTACTTGGGCTTTTCGGAATTCCCACTAACATTATCGCTTCTTCAAGCGTTAGTTCATCTGCGTGTTTATTAAAATAGTAATTGCTCGCATTTTCAATTCCGTAATTCCCCTGCCCATAATTTATCGTGTTTAAATAACCTTCAAGAATAGCTTCCTTATCATAGTGGGTTTCTAATTTCATCGTTAAATAAGCTTCTTCTAGTTTTCTTTCCCAAGTCTGATCAAAATCTAAAAACAAATTTTTAACATATTGCTGACTGATAGTTGAAGCTCCTTGGACAATCTTTCCATTTTTGATATTTAAATACATTGCTTTAATAATTCGTGGTATATCAAACCCAAAGTGTTTATAGAAATTTTTATCCTCGACACTTACCATCGCGTCTTTAACATAATCGGAAATATTATCAATACTTACCCACTTACTTGTACTCGACCCCTGATAAACTAATTCTCCTTGGTCATCATAAATTAAGAACTGATTAGCATTTTTAATATCTAAAGCCCCAGATAAATAAGCATACCCATATAAGCCCAGAATTGCCGTTATTCCCAATAAAAATAATATAATAAATACCTTAATACTCCTCTTTATCCATTTCATAAACTCCACCTAATTTTATTATGGAAAGAAACCTTTAATTTATGAGTGCAATTCCTTATCTCCTATGTTATAATGTTCTAGAAAAAAAGAGGTGATTAATTTTTATATGAAATTAAACCTTTATTTATATAAAGATAACCAACTAATTTATCAAGTTTTAAATCGTCCGTATCAAACTACTGCTAATAAAATAACTTTTATGGATAATAATATTTCATATGAAATTAATTTAAGCCCCGAAAATTTTATATTTACGCGGTATACATCGGATGGGCATTTTACTATTGATTATCAAAATAAAAACTATCTTTATCATTTAAAAGATCAAGATGCCTCGGTGGAAATCCCCTGTACATATCAAAAATATACATACCAAGAAAAGTATGTTACTTATGAATATCAAATCGCCTCTGACGCAAGTCTAAATAAAATCGTTCTAGAAAGAAAGTGATCCTATGATTATTGAAAAACTAACGGCTCTAATTACGGAAGCTTTAAAGACTTTAAATTATCCTCTTGAAGATGTTAATATTATCGAATCCAATCGTAAAGACTTATGTGATTACCAATATGATGGCGCTTTCCGTTTAGCCAAAACGCTTCATACCTCGCCGAATGATATTGGGCAAAAGATTGTCGATAATCTTCCTCCTAATAATCTTCTCCAAAAGTGCGAATGCCTTCCTCCGGGATTTATCAATTTCACTCTATCCGATACGGCGATTAATGATGAGCTTCGTTATATGATGAATTCGCCTAAATATGGAATTAAAATGCCGGAACCTAAAACTATGGTTATCGATTATGGCGGGCCGAATATTGCTAAACCGCTTCACGTCGGTCATTTGCGTAGTGCCATTGTTGGTGAGTCGATAAAGCGCATTTTAAAGTATTACAATCACCACGTCATTAGTGATGTCCATTTTGGCGATATCGGCTTACAAATGGGTCAAGTTATCTATGGCTTAAAACAAGAAAATCGCCAAATAGAAGATATCGACCTCGCTTTACTTGAACGTATTTATCCCGATATAAGTGCCAAATGCAAAGAAGATGAACAACTTAAAGAAACCTGTGCTAATATCACTAAAGAATTACAAGATGGTAATCCGGAATACCGTGCTTATTGGCAAAAAATTTGTGAAGTATCTAGCGCTGATATCAAAAATTTATACCGTTTTATCGATGTTGACTTTGATTATTGGTATGGAGAATCAGATGCTTATCAGTACATCGATGATTTAACAAAATTTTTAAATAGTCAAAATTTACTTGAAACAAGTGAAGGCGCTTTAGTAATTGATGCTAATCTATCTTCCGCAACAGAGTTGCCGCCTTTGCTTTATCAAAAAAGTAATAAAGCTTATCTTTATGGTACTACTGATTTAGCAACGATTTATCAAAGAATGCAAGATTTTCATCCGGATAATATTCTCTATCTAACTGATGCTCGACAGGGATTGCATTTTACGCAAGTTTTCAATGTTTGCCAAAAATCCGGTTTAACTCCCCATACCCAATTGGAACATCTAACATTCGGTACGGTAAATGGCGCGGACGGTAAACCTTATAAAACTCGTAGTGGTAGTGCTCCGAAATTGACGGATTTATTTGCCGAAGTAAAAGAAACATTCACCAATATTCGCGAAACTAACCAAGAGATGTCTACGGAAGACATTGCTATTATCACTAATGCCATTATTAAGTTTGCCGATCTCCAAAATAATCGGGAAAAAGATTATATCTTTGATATTGCCAAATTTTCGGAAGTGGTTGGTAAGACAGGGCCTTACATTTTATATACATCTTTACGAATTAATAAAATATTGCAAGAAAGTCAGTTAGTACCTAGCAAGTTAACCAACAATATCTATAATGAGGTTGACAGAAATTTAAGATTACAGTTATTAAAACTTGCAAATTATCTAAATAATGCTTATACTTATCGCATGCCGTCATATATAGCAAACTATTTATACGATTTATGTGTTTTATTAAATGCATTTTATCAAACTAATCATATAAATAATCTAGAAGATATAAATAATAAAGAAGATTGGTTATATATCTTACAATTATCCAATAATATAATTCGAGATATGTTAAACCTATTAGTAATCCAAATTCCAAGTAAAATGTAAGGAGGTATACATATGAAATTAAAAGATTACTCACAAGCAGAAATTACGGCCATGTCTTATGACGATATTGCCTTTATGATTTTATCAGAAGAAAATAAAAAAATGAAAATTAATGAATTATTTCGCAAAGTAGCGGATATTTATCAACTATCTGACGATGCCTTTGTATCCCAAATTGGTGATTTCTTTGAGTTACTTTCTACTGACCAAAGATTTATCATGTTAGAAGACGGCTACTGGGATTTAAAAAGCAAACATAGTGCCAAGATCATTATGGATGAAGAAGATGAAGAGGATATGTTGAATGAAACCTTAGAAGAAGAGGAAGAAGAATATCCGGAAGATAATGAAGAAGACGAAGAAATTTACTACGATACTGATGAAACCGATGACCCTGATGATGACGAATTACAAGATTTAGTCGTAGTTGACGAAGAAGACGAAGAACCAACAACTATTGTTTAATAGAGAAAGGAGTTCCTATGAAAGAACGTCTAGCAAATATCACTGCTAAATATCAAGAAATAAGTGAAGAACTAACCAAACCCGAAGTTATTGCGGATTTTAAACGTTTAAAAGAACTTTCTATCGAGCAAAAAGATTTAGAAGACATTGTTAAAAAATATGAAGAATTACAAAAAGCTGAAAGCGATTTGGAAGCTGCCAAAACGATGGTAGACGATCCGGAAATGCACGAGATGGCTTTATTAGAAGTAGACGAATTACATACGACCATTGCCAATATTACTAAAGAACTAGAAATTATGTTAATTCCTAAAGATAAGAATGATGGTAAAAATGTCATTATGGAAATTCGTGGTGCTGCAGGTGGCGATGAAGCCAATATCTTTGCCGGAGACTTATTTAGAATGTACAACTACTATGCCGAGAAAAATGGATGGCGATTAGAAGTCATCAACTCTGTTGAAGGTACTAGTGGTGGATTTAGCCAAATAGAATGCATCATCAAAGGCGATAATGTTTATTCTAAATTAAAATATGAAAGTGGCTCTCACCGTGTTCAACGTGTCCCTGTTACTGAAACTCAAGGCCGCGTCCATACATCGACCGCTACGGTCTTAGTTATGCCAGAAGTTGAAGAGGTCAATATTGATATTAAAGAATCTGACTTAAAAATCGATGTCTATCGTAGTAGCGGAGCTGGTGGGCAGCACGTTAATACTACCGATTCCGCTGTCCGTATTACCCACTTACCTACCGGTATTGTTGTAACTTGCCAAAATGAACGTAGTCAAATTAAAAACAAAGAGCAAGCGATGAATGTTTTAAAAGTCAAACTCCACGATGAAATGCAACGCCGTCAAGAACAAGAAGTCGGTTCAATGCGGAAAAATAAAATTGGTACCGGCGACCGTTCCGAAAAAATTCGTACCTACAATTATCCGCAAAACCGTGTTACCGATCATCGTATCAACTTTACGATTATGGAATTAGATCGCGTTATGGATGGCGGCTTAGAACCAATCATTGAAGCTTTAATTGCCGAAGACCAAAGACTTAAACTAGAAGGCGAATAATGGATAACTATACCTATTTAAAAAAGTATTCTAAACCCGAAGATTTAGCCGCTAATCTTGCCCGTCTTGAAAATGGTGAACCAATCCAATATATTCTTGGCAATGTCAACTTTTATGGTTATGATTTCACTGTTAATAACTCCGTTCTTATCCCCAGGTTTGAAACCGAAGGTTTAGTTGAGAAAACCCTAAAGTATCTTGCCGAGTATCATTTAACCAATCTCCGTATCTTAGATATTGGTACCGGTAGTGGTTGCATTGCCATAACGCTCAAAAAAGAATTACCCAAAGCTGATGTCACTGCTAGTGATATTTCCTTTGCTGCTTTAGAAGTTGCTAAAGAAAATGCTATTAAAAACCAAGTAACCATCGATTTTATCCATAGCGATTTATTTACGAATATCGAAGGTAAATTTAATGTCATTATTAGTAATCCCCCATATATTGGCTACCAAGATGAGGTTATGGATATCGTTGTTAAAAATGAGCCCTCAACTGCTCTTTATGCCGCTGATGATGGGTACGCCATTTACGAGCAAATATTTGCTGCAGCTTCCAAGTACTTAGAAGATAAAAGTCTTTTAGCTTTCGAAATTGGTTCATCAATGCAAGAACGTTTAAAAAAACTAGCTACCGAGAAATTCCCTAATTCTCAAATTATCTTTCAAAAGGATTTGGCCGGTTTTGACCGTTATCTATTTATTTTAAATAATCTTGAATAAAAATTATTAATATCCCTCAAGATAAAGTAGGTGATATTTTTAAATGAAAAAAATTGTGATTATTTTAGCTATTTTAACTATACTTTTAATTTTCAAAAATCCTAAGACGGAAAAGATTGTTATTCCTGAAGAAGCCATTCGCTTTCGAATTATTGCTAACAGTAATAGTGCTGAAGACCAACAAGCCAAAATGCAAATCGTGAGTGCTATATATCCTCAATTAATTAAGACCACTCAAAATGCTACCACTATTGAAGAAGCACGAGAAAACATCATTGCTAGTGAGTCCACCCTAGCCCCAATCATCGAAACATATACAGATAATTATGAAATAAACTATGGCCAAAACTACTTTCCTAATAAGCTTTATAAAGGCATCTCTTATGATGCTGGTAATTATGAGTCGCTAGTTATTCAGCTTGGCGCTGCCAAAGGTGATAATTGGTGGTGTGTGCTTTTCCCTCCTTTGTGTCTTCTCGATAATGACGAATATCAAAAAGACGATGTTACCTATCAATTATATACGAAAAAAATCCTTGAAAAATATATGCAATAATCTTTAAACTTCCTAATACAATTAACTAGGAGGTTTTATTATGCGTGAATTTATTAGTCTTTTATTTATAGGTATTGGCTTAAGTATGGATACCTTTTCGATTTCCCTATCGATTGGGGCTTTAAATATAGTTCAAAATGAAACAAAGTTTATCAGTATTCTCGTTGGTATCTTCCATTTCTTTATGCCTTTACTTGGCCTCATTTTAGGGCGAAATATCATTAGCTATTTCCATATCAATTCCAATTATCTTCTCAGTATTATCTTAATTATCCTCGGAATTAAACTCCTAATCGATTATTTTAAAGATGAAGAAATCGATTTTACCCTCAATCTTGCCGGCATTTTTCTTTTTGCTTTAGCAGTCAGTTTAGACTCTTTCTCTACCGGTTTAGGATTACCCGCAATTACCGATAAAACCTTTCTTGCCACTACCATTTTCTCGGTCTGCAGTTTTTCTTTTACCTATCTTGGTTTAATATTAGGTAAGTACACTTCCGATAAAATCGGTAAATACGCGACCTTAATCGGTATTATTCTTCTTTTAAGTGTTGCTATTTTCCATTTGATGTAAACATTTGACTTAATAAATTGACTTTCCTTGATTAAAATTATATATTAAAAGTAGAAGGAAAAAAGTATTTTTCCTATACACATTTTTTAACTACCTAGCATGGTATATATTAAAGGAGAGCCCATCTCCTAAAAGGATAGTGAATATATGAAAAAAATGATTATCGAAGGTGGTCACGAACTAACAGGGACTATCTCTATTGGTGGCGCTAAAAATAGTGCTGTTGCCCTAGTTCCCGCATCGATACTATGTGATGAAGAGGTAAGAATTGATAACATCCCTAATATCTCTGATATCGCCGCCTTAGAAGAAATTTTAAAATATTTAGGGGCTGATATTCAAAAAGAAGATAATAGTTTAATTATTGATGGGAAAAACATTGTCAATAAAGAAATCCCCGAGAGTATTTCTAAGAAATTACGGGCTTCTTATTATTTTATGTCTTCTCTATTAGGTAAATATAAAAAGGTTGAGATGTATTTTCCGGGAGGATGTAATATCGGTGCTCGCCCAATCGATCAAACTCTAAAAGGTTATCGTGCTTTAGGAGCAACCGTTATCGAAGAAGGCAATAAATATACGATATTTGCTGATGAGTTAAAAGGTGGTCGCGTTTATTTAGATATGCCAAGTGTTGGGGCGACGGTTAATACTATTCTTACGGCGGTTAAAGCTAGTGGCAAAACGATTATTGAAAATGCCGCTAAAGAGCCGGAAATTGTTAATATTGCGACATTTTTAAACAATATGGGTGCCAAGATAAGTGGTGCCGGTACAAGCAAGATAACGATTGAAGGCGTAAGTTACTTACATAAAGCAACTATTGAAACCATCCCTGACCGTATCGAAGCCGGAACTTATATCATCGCTGGTGCTCTAGCCGGTAACAATTTAAAAGTTGATAATATTATTCCTGAACATATCGACGCTTTAGTAAATAAGTTAAAAGAAATGGGTGTCAATATGGAAGTTAATGACGATAACGTCATTATCAGTCATACCAAAGATTTAAAACCAATAAATATTAAAACTTTAGGTTATCCCGGTTTTGCTACTGACTTGCAACAACCCTTCACCACATTATTAACGCAATGCCAAGGCCAATCACTAGTTGAAGAAACTATCTACGAAAGCCGTATGGGCCACGTGCCATACCTAAATTCTTTGGGAGCCAATATCACCGGTACTAATCGTTTAGCAGAAATTATGGGTCCAACCCCACTCAAAGGTGGTACTGTCGTCGCTACCGATTTACGAGCCGGCGCTTGTATGGTCCTTGCCGGATTGATTGCTGAAGGAACAACTGTTGTCGAAGACGTTGAACATATTCTAAGAGGATACGAAAACATCGTTGAAAAACTAACCAATGTTGGTGCGAAAATAACCATCGAAGAATAATCATAATCTGCTTACTTATCAAATAAAATAGTAGAGAAATCTACTTTTTTTATGGGTGAGTTTATGAAAAAATTACTTCTCTTATTCGTTGCTATCTTAATTATCTTTGTAACATATAAATATACTTATCATCAAGATAAGCCAATCCTCATCGTCACGGATAGTTATACATCCGGTCTAAGTGACAAAAAAATCACATATAATTTTACGGATGAGTTAAAAAAGAATAATCCTAATACGAAATTCCAAGTTTTAAGTACTCCCAATTTTCATCTAAATGACTTTCAAAAAGCCATTATTAATAATGAAGAATTACTAAATACTCCAGCTCAACATCTGATTAAAGAAGCCAAATGCATTGTGCTATACCTCGGTCTAGAAGAGATAATCAATCAAACAGAAGCTAAAATATCTCCTTCTGAAATAGTTAATAATTTAATTACAACTTATCAATCGCTTCTCGATACTATTCAAGAATATAATCAACATATTGTAATTGTTAACTATTATCAAATTCCCAACTCTTTAATTTCCGTAATCAATGCCGAACTAGCTACTCTCGCTCAGCAAGAAGAGATTGAACTAATCGATATTTCGGAATTATCGACCTCAACTAATTTCTTAACTTATGAAAGTCAACTCATCTTATCCCAAAAAGTCAATGAATTTTTGCTAAATAGCAATTTACTTGACAAAAAAGTGTAAATATGATAATATTATCAGCGTGTGGTGCATTATTCTAGTCGTAATCGTCAGTTGAAGGTAGGGCTAAAAATCTACCAATTGTGTTAGATAGCACTTCATATATTTGCTTTTTCTGCCCAAGTTAGGGTGAATATATGATTTAAAGTATCAGGACCGTTATAATGGCATATAACTAAAGTCCAGATACTAAGCACTAAAGTTTTAAACAAACACATGTTGTGCGTGGATGTATGGGATATAACGAATGATAGTTATTGAAATTACGTCTGCAAAAGCGAATAAGATTGACTTCTTTACGTCAGGGAAAACCTCTAGAATGTCCATATTATAAGGATTGTGGTGCGGACTAAGTGGTAATCGAGTAATTAATTAGGTGACTATTAGTTATTCTATTGAAAGAGAAATCGCCCCCGGGTAACCAAAGGTATAGAATAGAGAAATTCAACTCGACCTCAAGCCGTAAAATTAATTTATAATATACCATACAAGTTTTACACTTTATAAGGAGTTATTTATGAAAAATAATAACTGGATCTATAAAGTTTTTTTATTGACTTTTATATTGTCCTTAATATTTAGCGGGATATCGAACTTTATAGCCGATTCATTCAATAATTTTATCTTATTTTTTATTACCATATTAGTTATTGCTATCGGTATCATATTTGATATGGTCGGTGTAGCAATATTGACAAGTAAAGAAGCCAATTTTCACGCGATGGCTTCCAAAAAAGTAAAGGGTGCTAAAGAAGCTATCGAACTGATTAAAGACTCTGCCACTATCGCTTCATTTTGCAACGATGTCGTTGGGGATATCTGCGGCATTATCAGTGGTAGTTTATCAGCGGTACTCACCCTATCTTTGGCGGATGCTATTACTGTAAGTAGTACTTTATTAGCGATGTTCGTAACGGCCCTCACCTCAACCGCGACTGTCGGTGGTAAAGCTATTATGAAAAGAGTCGCTATGAAAAAAAGTGATACCATCGTCTTAATTGTTGGTAAAATAGCGAATATTTTACATTTAACTCATAAATAAAACTTGCTTAAATGCTAACTTATGATATAATACAAAAGAAACAAATTACTATATTCGATTAATCGGATATGGCGGAAGGAGTGGAAAAAATGAAAAAGGGTATCCATCCAGAAGTAAAAGATGCCACAGTTGTCTGTGCGTGCGGAGCAACATTTAAAACAAAATCAACTAAAGAAACTATTCACGTTGAAGTTTGTAATGAATGTCATCCATTCTATACTGGAATGCAAGGAAAAGCTAAAAAGACAGGTAGTGTTGAAAAATTCAACCGTAAATATGGTCTAGATCAAGAAAACAAAGCTGCATAGGTATAATTAAATACACTGATTAGTTTATCGGTGTTTTTTAATGCGTTTAAGAATTATTCCTTACATAGTTTGACTTTATTTTTAAAATTAGGGTATAATAAAAATGGTGGTAAAGATGCGGAAACTAAAGTATTTATTTCAAAGAATAAAAGGGATGAATTATAAAAACTTTTTTGCAACAATTAACTACATTCATCAAAAAACTCATAAAAATCGTTTCTTACTCTTTTGGGATATTATTTACTGCGGTTTAAAATACCAAGCCGGCTATATGGATTATAAACTATTTGAAATGTATAATATGAATAGAGCCGAAAGAAAAACGGTTATTACCAGAGGAATAAATAACGACATAATGCGCCGCTATAATAATCCCCAATTTACCCATGTGTTTAATAATAAATTAGAATTTAATAAAAGGTTTAATAAATATTTAAAAAGGTCTTGGCTCGAACTAACCGGTGCTAATTTAATAGAATTTCAAGATTTTGTAAATAAGCATCCGGAATTCATCGCTAAACCCATCGATGGCACTTGTGGTCACGGTGTTGAAAAACTAAAAGTTAAAAAGAAAGAAATCCCGGAAATTTATGAAAGACTTGTCAAAAACGGTCAAGTTCTTATTGAAGAGGTTGCTACTCAGTGCGATACCATTAATAAATTGCACCCCTACTCGATCAACACGCTTCGCTTAGTAACTTTAAAAAGTGAGGTAGTCGCGGCATTCATCCGCATTGGTAATCATAAAAATTGCGTTGATAATTTCAACAGTCAAGGTTTAGTTGCTCCCATCAATATTGAAACCGGAATTGTTGACTATCCAGCTATCGATAAACAAGACCACATCTATGAACGTCATCCTTTAACAAATGAACCTATCTTATGGCTTACAATTCCAAAATGGGAAAAAGTCAAAAAGTTTTGTATTCAAGCTTCCCAAGAAATTCCGGAAGTTGGTTATATCGGTTGGGATGTCTGTTTAAGTGATGAAGGCCCATTGCTAATTGAAGGTAACGAATTCCCGGGACACGACTTATATCAGCTGCCGCCCCATCGCAATAATAATCAAGGTTTATTACCTATTTTTGAAAAAGTAATGAATAAAGGAGAAGATAAATAATGAAAATAGCTATTGCCACTGACCATTGTGGTGTCACAGAAAAAGAAGAAATAATCAATCATTTTAAAAATTACGAATTTCTTGATAAAAGTCCGCAAAATGACCCAACGGATGACTACCCGGATTTTGCCTTTGCTGTTGCTAATGCCGTAGCAAGTCACGAAGCCGACTTTGGTCTTATCATCTGCCGGACCGGAATCGGTATGAGTATCGCCGCTAACAAAGTAAAAGGTATTCGTTGTGCGCATTGTACTAGTGTCCATCACGCCGAACTAACGAGAATCGATAATGATTCCAATGTTTTGGCTATCAGCTTTGAACAGCCATTGCCCGAGTTATACGCCATCATTGAAAAATTTATGACTACCGCCACCTCGATGGAAGAACGTCACGTTCGTCGAAGAAATAAAATCATACAATACGAAAATGGTGAATATAATGCATTATAAGGCCTACCTCTATGTATTCTTCGTTTTATTGAGCGCCTTTGCGATTAGTGGTATAAATTTTGATAAAGTCATTCGTCGCAATCGGGTTTGGGAAGCTAGAATTCTTATCATTATATTGAGTTGTATTAGCGGCTATCTGCTAACTAACTTTATCACGGATTTTCTCTCCACTACGCAAATAATGTAAAGGAGAACTATGAAAAATATCATACTTATGACCATCGTAGTAATTTTAATTCCGTTTGCAGTAATTAGTTTCGATCATCAAGAAACTAATTTTTTAAATGCTGAAATTTCCTCTTTGCCAATAATTGAACCGTCCAAAATTCAAGAAAAACAACCTGAAACCATTCAAGTATCTATCGATTACCAAAATCAAGTTAAGGTTCTCGATTTAGAAGATTATCTAGTCGGAGTTGTCGCTGCCGAAATGCCTGCATCCTTCCACGAAGAAGCGCTAAAAGCCCAAGCCGTTGCGGCTCGTACCTATGCTTATCATAGTATTATTCGTAATCGTACTCTCAAAACTACGACAGCTGACCAAGCTTATATCGAAGAAGCCGCGATGCGTCAAAAGTGGGGACAAGATTATAACTTTTACTATGCCAAAATAAAGAAAGCCGTCGAAGATACGGCTCGCGAAATAATTACCTATAATGGCGAACCCATTAAAGCCTTCTACTTCTCTATGAGTAATGGTTACACAGAAGACTCTGCTACGGTCTTTCAAGAGAATTATCCTTACTTGCAATCCGTAAGTTCCAAATGGGATGAAACCGTTCGTAATTTTTCTTATAATTACTCATTTACTAATCAAGAACTATGCAATTATTTAGGTCTAAACTGTCAGCAAATAACTTTTACAAATCCTATCTATACCTCAACCGGCTATCTTCTAAGTATCCAAGCCAATGGAGAGACTTTTACCGGGTCTGAAATTCGCCAAAAGCTCGGCTTGCGTTCGACCGCCATCTATATCGATGCCAATAACAATATCACTACTGAAGGATTCGGTCACGGCGTAGGAATGAGTCAGTATGGTGCGAATGGTATGGCTAGTGAAGGTGCTGACTACCAAGAAATCATCAAATACTATTACCAAAATGTTGAAATTCAAAAAATATAATGCATAAATGCTTACTTATTGTCCACACTTATTAATAGGAAGGTGAGACAATGACTAAAAGAAAGTTAAAACCATGGGTAATTCCCACAGCATATGTAATATTAGTTATCATAGCATTTACATTTCTCTATATGTTAGGTAATATTATTAACAATGGCTTAAATAGTGAACCATTAAGTAATGTCACTGACGTTTTGCTAGACAATGAAAGTTTACCAGCTAACAAAGAGGTAACAGATACTAAAGTAATTAAACCTTATACCGCTGAAAACGTTAAAGCTACTAAACTATTCTATGATAAAGACAAAGATGAAGCCACTCAACAAAAATCATTAATCTTCTATGAAAATATTTATATGCAAAATACCGGAGTTCTCTATGAGTCCGAGAAGCAATTCGACGTTTATGCTGTCCTCGATGGTACGGTTAAAAATGTTAAAAAAGATAATATCCTCGGAACAGTTATCGAAATTGAACATAGCGCTAACTTAACTACTTTCTACCAAAGTGTTTCGAATGTTAAAGTAGAAGTTGGTGACCAAGTAAGTCAAGGAACTCTAATTGCTACTAGTGGCGAGAATAAAATTAATGATACTGCCGATAATTGCTTACATTTTCAAGTCTACCATCAAGGTGAATTACTAAATCCTGAAACTTTCTATAATATGAACGCAAAAGACTTAATATAGGTCTTTTTTCTTGAATATCAACCTTAATAAAACAATATATTTTATTAAGGGGACATATTAATGAAAAAAGAAATTGAATTACGAGTAATTAAAGAAGCCGATTATTTATTAATGACTAAAGAAACCGTAAGAGATATTGCTCAGATATTCAAAATAAGTAAAAGTACCGTCCATAAAGATTTACAAGAACGCTTAAAACATTTAAATTATGCTAAATATCAAGAAGTTGAAAAAATTTTTCAAGAACATATTCAAATCCGTCATTTGCACGGTGGTGAAAAAACTAAATTAAAATATCAAAAACAAAAGGAGCAAAAATGAAATCACTAATCATTCACATTTTAGATAGCCAAATAATTGCAAAATACCATCAAAAAATAGACCTCTTAAATCCTAGTATTAAAAATGGTCATATCGCTGAAGAAAAAGAATTTTTAAAAAATATGAAACATTATATTCAAGAACATAAAATTAATCAAAAACTTTTTGGGGAAGCCCTTACCGTAATTGTTAGTGATACTTATACCCCTCAAGATATTCTCTACCTTAAAGATATTTTCCAAGAGTTAGAATTTAACCCGGTCAACGTCATCTTAGAAAGCACCCTTATCGTGGAAAATCATCCCACGATTATTATCGACGAACTCACTACGCGGATATTTTCCCAAGGTTTCTCCCAAATAAGTACTAGCTTATTTTTAAAAATTCCGGAAGCGATAATTTCCTCCCTAAATTCTCCTGCTAGCAACATTGCTATTGCCGATATCTTTAACCAACTAGTTGATAAAGAGAAAAATTCCTTAACATATTATTCCAATCCGGCCGAAGTTCTCTTAACCAAGATAGAATAAACTCTCTTTCTCTATATGGTAGAAAAATAGTGTAACGTCTTGCACTATTTTTTTCACTTTTCTAAAATATGCAATAGTAGAAAGGAGTAAATAAAATGGAATTAATAATTGTTAGTCAAGATGAAATAATGAATGAACGTTTTAAAAAGATTATTAAAACCTTAAGTATTCAAGTAAATGCTCATATAGGTATTAAATACGTTACCCATATTAATCACTCATTAACTCATTTAATCTATAATCACGATGCTAATAAAATCTTTATCATCACTAATAACTTAAAAAATCTCTCAAATGGGCTCGACATAATTAAACTCATAAGAACCCACGATATTGTGAGTCCCATCATCTATCTAGTCGATGATAATACCAATCGAAAAGATTTCCCGGAAGAGTTGTTAATTTATAAAACTATTAAAAATAATCATAAAATAGCCATCAACTTAAATAAAGTCTTACTAAAGTTAATTAAACTCAAAACAACTGAACGTTTTGAATATCATACATTGCAGCAAGATCTCAGTATTAGTTATAATGCCATTACTTATATTACTAGAGATAAAGAAGAAAGAAAATTAATCATCCATACGGATACCGATTATTACAAAGTCAATCTGACATTTAAACAAATTCAAAAATATCTCGATAATCGTTTTAAAATGTCTCATCGTTCTTGTTTAGTTAATACAAGAAGAGTTAATCATTACGATTGGCATAATAAATTATTTCATTTAGATAGTGGTCTAAAAATTAACTTGCTATCTAAAAACTATCGAGAAAATCTTATTTTAGTATAATTCGATACAAAAATTTGCCTTTTGAGACAAATAATAAAAAAATTCCTCGATTATTTGTTAAAATGCTAAACGTGTCTAAAAAATGTCGAAAAAAATCGACCGCTATTTGTTGAAGTAGATGTATAGGCATGATAAATTTTTATTATAAAGAAGGAGGAATTAAAATGAGAAGTAGAGTAAAGTGGTTTAATAATGAGAAAGGATACGGATTCATTGAATACAATGAATTAGAAGATATATTTGTTCATTATTCAGCAATTCAAAAAGAAGGTTATAAAACTCTTAAAGAAGGCGATATTGTTGATTTTAAAATGATTGAAACTCCTAAAGGTTTACAAGCCCTCGAAGTATCTACAACTGAAATGACTACTATTTAGTAGTTTTTTTATTATATTTTTGTTATAATCAATATATAGGAGGGATTTAGTTATGCAAATACAAATCCGTGGTGAAAAAGTTGAAATAACTAACGCCATGAAAAAGCAAGTTAATGAAAAATTAGCCAAACTAGATAAGTACTTTGAAAATCCAGAAGAGATTAAGTGTTACATCCTTGTACGTATTAGAGAATTACAACAAATTATTGAGGTAACCGTACCAACTAAGAAATTTACTTTACGAGCAGAAGAATCACATACTGATTTCTATGCTGCTGTTGACTTAGTTATCGATAAACTCGAAAGACAAATTAGAAAGAATAAGACTCGTTTAAACCGTAAATATAAAAACGTCGAACCAATTGAAATCAATCTTGAGTTAGATACGGAAGATGACGAAGATGATGATGTTAAAATAGTAAAGCGCAAAAATATGACGATGAAACCGATGGACGAAGAGGAAGCTCTACTCCAATGTGAACTATTAAATCACGATTTCTTCGTATTCAAAAATGTCGATGAAGAATGCGTATCTGTTATGTATAAAAGAAAAGATGGCAATTACGGGATAATTAATGTTAAATAATCAAGATTAAAGAAATGTATTTTAAACTGTGAGTTTAAAACTTAATGTTTAAATACATTCTTTTTTATGGTAAAATATTGGAGAAAAGGAGATAACAACATGGGATTTTTAAAAAAATTAATTGATTCAGAATATAAAGAATTAAAGAGGTTTGAAAAAATTGCTGACCAAATTGATGCCTTAAGTGATGAAATGGCTAGTTTGTCAGATGAAGAATTAAAAAATAAAACGCAAGAATTTAAAGATATTTTAGCTAATAATGGTGGCGATTTAGAAGAAATCGTTGTTCCTGCTTTTGCTACTGTTCGCGAAGCCGCTTATAGAGTTATCGGGGAAAAACCCTACTATGTCCAATTACTAGGTGGTCTAGCTATTCACTATGGTAATATCGCGGAGATGAAAACAGGTGAAGGTAAAACTTTAACCGAAACGATGCCAACTTATTTAAATGCCCTAACCGGTAAAGGAGTCCATATCATTACGGTCAATGAGTTCTTAGCACAACGTGACTCCGAATGGATGGGAAACATCTTCCGCTTTTTAGGGTTGACTGTCGGCCTTAATTTAAGAGAGTTATCGAGCGAAGAAAAACGGGCTGCTTATGCTTGTGACGTTTTATATTCGACAAACAACGAAATAGGATTTGATTACTTAAGAGATAATATGGTAGTTAAAGCCACAGACCGTGTTCAAAGACCACTTAACTTTTGTATCGTCGACGAAGTCGATTCAATTCTCATCGATGAAGCTAGAACCCCATTAATTATATCCGGTGGTAAACTAGATTCTAAAAATTTGTATATCGATGCCGACCGTTGTGTTAAAAAGTTAAAAGCTGAAGAAGACTATACGGTTGATGAAAAGACTAAAAATGTTTCATTAACTGAAGAAGGTAGTGCTAAAGTCGAAAAGTATTTCCATCTCGACAATTTATATGACCTAAACAACAGTGCTTTAGTTCACCATTTAAATCAAGCTCTAAAAGCTAATTATGGTTTTAAACTAGATGTCGATTATGTTATCGAAGATGGTAGTATCATTATTGTCGACCAATTTACCGGCCGTTTAATGCACGGGCGTCAATTTAGTGAAGGCCTTCATCAAGCAATAGAAGCCAAAGAAGGCGTTACAATTAATGAAGAAACGCGAACTATGGCAACAATTACTTTCCAAAATCTCTTCCGGATGTATAATAAATTATCCGGTATGACTGGTACAGCCAAAACTGAAGAAGAAGAATTTAGAAATATTTACAATATGTATGTTATTCAAATTCCAACCAATAAACCTGTAATCAGAGAAGATTTACCGGATTTAGTATATGCTACGGAAAAAGGTAAATACCAAGCAATTATTAATGTTATAAAAGAAATTCACGCAAAAGGACAACCTATCCTTGTAGGTACAATTTCTGTAGAAAACAACGAAAAATTAAGTGCCCTACTTAAAAAAGAACATCTTCCTCACGAAGTATTAAACGCTAAGAACCACGCTCGTGAAGCGGAAATCATCGCTAAAGCCGGCGAAAAGGGTGCCATCACTATCGCTACTAATATGGCTGGTCGTGGTACCGATATTAAACTTGGCGAAGGGGTAAAAGAACTTGGTGGACTTTGCGTATTAGGAACTGAAAGACACGAATCACGGCGTATTGATAACCAATTACGTGGTCGTGCAGGTCGTCAAGGAGATCCTGGTATGAGTCAATTCTTCGTTTCCTTTGATGATGATTTAATGCGTCGTTTTGGAACAGATAAAATTAAACAAATGCTTATTAGTGTGGGCTTTACTGATGATCAATCAATTAGAAGTAAGACCTTTACTAAGAGTATTGAAACAGCGCAGAAAAAAGTTGAAGGTAATAACTTCGATATGCGTAAGAGTTTACTAGATTATGATAATGTTATGAATGAACAAAGAGAAATTATATATTCTCGGCGTAATGAAATTTTAGACCAAGAAAGCATTAAAGAAAGAACTCTAGAAACTTTTAAAAATAATATAGCTACTTTATGCGATAATCATATTGAACCGGAAGGTTATTTAACTGAAAACGATAAAAGCGAAATCGTTGAATACATTAATACTAATTTAGTTAAAAAAGCTAATATTAAAGTTGACGACATTCTTCCAATGAAAAAGGAAGATGACGTAATAGATTATCTAGCGGAAAAAGTAATAGCTGACTATGAAGCTAAGATGAAAATCGTACCAGATGAAGTAAGAGACAGTTTTGAAAAAGCTATCGCTCTAAGAGTTATCGACTCTGCTTGGCTAGAACATATTAATAATATGGAACATTTAAGAGAAGGAATCGGCTTACGTGGTTATGGACAAACTAACCCTCTTCAAGCTTATACAATGGAGGGTTATGAGATGTTTGATAGACTCCTAGCCGGTATCGATGAGAAAATCTCCGTTTATTTATTAAAAGCCGAGATATCTCAAAATACGGAAAGAAAACAAACTATCAAAGGCACAGCTAATGATGGCAAAGAAAAAGTAAAAAGTACTCCGAAGAAGTCTCAAAAAGTAGGCCGTAATGATCCTTGTCCTTGTGGAAGTGGTCGCAAGTATAAGAACTGTTGTGGTAAATAAACTCGTAAAGCCCCGTAAAATAAGGGCAAAACGAGTTTTTTATTGTTCCAATTTTTAGGTATTTTTTAATGAAAAATAACGATTAGATAAGTTTTAGATAAGTTTTTTGTCAAAATAAGCCTTAAAAAATGTATATATGATATAATTAAACAAGAAATAATAAAAATAGAAATAGTTGATGAAATGAATATTAAAAGAGATTATTAAATAAACCTTGCCACAGTTGAATAAGCAATTGTTTTATATGAAGAAAATATAAAAATGAAAAGAATATATGATAAGGTTGGTGTAATAGTATATGAAGATAATTGAGTATAAAGATAAATATTTAGAAGATGTTAGAGATTTATTAACAGAACTTGAAAAGTATATTGTATCTATTGATAAAGATGAATTGGATCAAGTTCATCCAGAATATCATGAAAAAATGGCACTTGTTGATTTAAAAGATATAAATGAAAATTGTGGTAAGTGTTTTTTAGCAATTGAAAACAATAAAGCAGTTGGATTAATAATGGGAACAATTCCTTCCTATGATGAATATGATTACCTAGATTATAAATGTCCTAAAAGAGGAATAATTACTGAATTAATTGTAACATCTGAAATTAGAAGCAAGGGCATAGGTAAAGCCTTAATAGAGAAGATGGAAAAATATTTTAAAGAAAATAATTGTGAGTATGTTTTAGTTGATGTATTTGCATATAATGAGAATGCTATTCGTTTTTATTCTAAGAAAGAATATCATACAAGAATGTATACAAATATAAAAAAATTATAATAAAAAGTATTTTTTAGATACGTTTTTAGATAAGTCACATGAGAAAAAATTGTTTTTTTGACATAAAAAGTTGTTAATTTAAAATAAAAAATACCATTTAAAAAGGAAAAAATCACCTAGTTGTTTTAATATTTTACCTTGTGGAAGTGGAAAGAAGTATAAGAACTGTTGTGGCAAATAGCCCATAAAATAAGGCAAATATTAACGGAAACAAAAGGATTTCATTTAAATAATGAGGTCTTTTTTGTTAATAATAAATAGATTGAATTTTATTAGAAATTCCCGTTTATAATAACAACTTAATTTGTAGTAGTAAAATCCCATATTGTTTGGGATTTTTTATGCAATAATAGTTGAAAAATTTCAAAAATAGTTTATTATATTAACTTAAGGAAGGAAAAACTACACGCAAAAAAGTGCACGTAGTTAAGTCTTTTTACGACTTACTTCCCGTACAGTAAAAGAAAATAATAATTAGTATTGGCTTATTTGCCAATGAAAAGGTCGTTATAAAACGTGCCCTTTCATTGATTAGAAATCTTTAGGATTTAAAGAAATATCGTCTGGATCAATTTTTGAATAATTAAGTTTAGAAATAAAATCAGGATAAAGATCATTAGTTAATTCAAAAGGTGTTTTATTATCTAAAGATTGTCTAGGAATATTATTAATTATATTTTCTAATTTGTGGATTTGTTCTTGAGAGAAACAATCAAAAGAGGTACCTTTAGGAAATAATTTTCTAATATATTCATGATTTTTTTCAATGCAACTTTTTTGCCAAGAAGAATATGGTTTGCAATAGAATACATTACAAGTCTTCTTTCCCGATAAAGTATCTATTTCGATGTTTTTAGGATTAAAAAACTCAGTGCCGTTATCAGTAAGAACAATTCTAAATATTTTAGAGAAAAGTTTAATGCCAAGCTTTTCTTTTATTTTAGAAATTTCTCCATCGACACAAAACATAGTTTTAGAATCCAATAATCTAATAATCATAAAATTGGTTTTAACAATAATGAGTGTTAATAAACATTTATTGGATTCTTGAGAACCCATAACAGTATCCATTTGACAAATATTCATTTTAGGATGAATAGAAACAAAATCAGTGTAATCACCATAAGACCGACCCTTTAATAAAGCAAGTCTTCGTTTATAATCTCTAATATGATTTTTATCTTTTCTCGGTTTGTAAATAACTTTCTTAGGTAAATCTAAATCAGATAAAGATAAAATACCATTATGAATGTAATTATAAAAAGTAGATTTTGAGAAATATAAAATATCAGAGTGATTAGCATAAACTTGATTAATACTTTGCTTTTTATCTTTAATAAGAGGAACAATAATGTGTTCAATTTGATCAATAGTATCATAGGAAATATCAAAACCAGTACGAGCTTCGAATTGTTTTTCTTCATAATTACCTTGAGCATTAAGAGCATTGTAATAAAGTTTTGCTTGTTACATCTATTTTTCATATTACATTGGTTACAAACATAAGGAGGATTCAAAAGATAAGAACACTTACTAATAGCAGTATTAATACCATTAGGGTCAAAAGCGTCGAAGAAGTAACTTTTAACATATCTATTTCTTTTAATTTCTTTAGAAATAGTAGTTCTATCTTTAGAAATGGCTTTAGCAATTTCTGTAAAATTATGACCTTTATCAATCATATATTGAATAGTTTGTCTTTGTGCAAGATTTAATTGATTAAAATTTGTCTTTTTCATAAAAAATATACCTCATTTTCTAAATGACAAATAAACCAATAAAAGATATAATACAATTAGATATTAAAAATATTAAATAATATAAAACTAATAAAATTTGTTCTATGGTTAATTTCTACAACTTATTTCCCATTATTATATATAACGGGAACTTCCAACAATAATCAATATTAATAATAAATAATTTGAAAAAAATTAATAAATATGCTATATTTATTAGCGAGTTGAAATATCAACTTTGTGATTTAAATATTTTATATGAAAAAATCCTATATGTTGCTTGTAAGGTGTTGAATCTTGCTACTAAGAGCACATAAATGATCTATATGAAAAAAGAATTGAATAATAGGAGGATTCATATGAAAGAAAGTTGTAAAAACTATTTAAGTCACAGTGAATCAAAGACCTTTAATGAAATTCTTTTCTCTTTCATAGACGAAAAGTGTGTTAAAGATTCGGAGATTTACAAAAAAGTAGATATAGATAGAAAATTATTTTCTAAAATCAGATGTAATAGTGATTATATTCCTAGAAGAAATGTAATTATCAAATTATGCTTTGCTTTAGGTTTAAGCAAGGACAATTTTAACAAATTGTTGAATAGTGCTGGTTATTCCTTAAGTAATAGTAAGTTTGACTTAGTTATTACATACTGCTTGGATAATGGTATTTATGATATTAATATTGTAAATGATTATCTCTATACTTACGTGAATGCTGTTTTATAACAGTATTTTTTTTGTCGCTTTTTTAGCGACCTTTTAATTTTTACTTTTATATATAATAAGTACACAAAAGGAAAAAGACTCATACAGCAAAATAATAATTATTGAAAAAATTCGATACACTTAACCATGGTGTAACTGAGTCTTGTAATAAAGCCACTAACAGCAAATCAAAAAATTAATTATGAGTGATCATCTGTGGCTTGTTCCTTTTAATAATTAAAATGGAGGTGTTCTTATGAATTTATTAGATGGTATGAAAAAGAACAATACTAAAATAAATATGAAAGAATCTGAATATTATGCTACAACATACGATAGCAATTTAGACGTTTTCACCATGCTTACAAGATTTAATAACGAAAAAGATGTTATTAGATTATTTAATAATGCATTAAATGAAGATGCTAATTTGGCATTAGCTAATTTATTGTACCTTCTTGATATTAGAAATGGTAAAGGTGAAAGAAGATTGTTTAAAATAATCTATGGTTCATTATGTCAAAATTATCCTGAATATGCATTAAAAATATTGCCGTTCATTGGTGAATTGGGTAGATATGATTATGTGCTTGTAGGATTGAATACACCTATTGAAAAAGAAACAATAGATTTAATAAAAGAACAACTTGAATTAGATAAGAAATCAAATACACCATCCTTACTAGCAAAATGGTTACCATCTCTTAGAACCCATGGAGTAAATAGTTTATTAGCTAAAAAGTTAATGAATGGTTTAAATATGTCTGAAAAAGAGTATAGAACGACACTATCTAATCTTAGAAATAAACTTAATTTAGTAGAAAAAAATCTTACTAATAGAGATTATGACAATATAGATTTTTCAAAAGTACCTTCTAAGGCAATGATTAAATATAATGCATCATACACTAGAAATATGCCCGAAAAATTCCAACAATATAAGGATTCAGTTGCAAAGGGTGAAGCCAAAATTAATACAACAGGTTTATTTTCCTATGAAATAATTAAAAAAATAATATTTAGACAAGATTGTGATACCCAATTATATGATTTAATGTGGAAAAACCAAAAGGAAATTATAGATTCAAAAGTAAAAAATCTTCTTGTAGTTGCTGATACATCATGTTCAATGATGTCATATGGAGCAATACCATATTGCACATCAGTTGGACTTGCATTATATATTGCAGAAAGAAACAAGGGATTCTTTCAAAATCATTTTATAACTTTCTCAGAAAAACCAGTATTACAAGAAGTAAAAGGCAATTCTCTATTTGAAAAAGTTCAAAATATGCAACAAATAAATGCTTGGAATACCGATGTAGATAAAGTTTTTAAGCTTATTTTGAAAACAGCACAAGAAAACAAACTTAAACAAAAAGAATTGCCAGAACAAATCTTAATTATTTCTGATATGGAATTTGATAGAGGAGTTCAATCAAAAACTGGGACAAATTTTAATGGTTGGAAAAAATCTTTTACTAAAGCAGGATATACTCTTCCAACAATTATCTTTTGGAATGTTGCAGGATCTACAAACGGAGTGCCAACAACTAAGTTCGAAAATGACGTAGCAATGGTTAGTGGCTTTTCAACAAATATATTAAGTAATCTTTTAACACTTGATAAATATTCACCAATTGATGTAATGTTAGAAAAACTATCAATATATCTTGAAAGGTTAAATATTAATGATTAACCTTATTAATCAGATGATGGAGGAACTAAAACTGATGCAAAATTGGAAAATGAAACTGTTTGGTTATCTCAACAGCAAATGGAAGTTATTAAACAAATAATAAAAAAAGGATTAGAATTATTGACTAAAGATACCGCCCGCGGTATAATCAACCTGAGAGGTGATATCTATGGAATTTATGACTACAAAAGAGGCTACCCAAAAATGGAATATTAGTGAAAGAAGAATAAGAAAATTATTAAAAGAGGGAAGAATAGAAGGTGCAGTCAAAAACGGAAATAGTTGGAATATCCCAATTGATGCACTAAAACCAGTTGATAAAAGGGTTATAAAACCTGATCATAATGATTTTATTATTAGTTTACCAAATAACTTTTTTGATGAAGTAGACAATTTAAAAAAAGAACTTGATAATAAAAGACCTATACCAAAAGATACACTTAGAACCCTACAAGAAAAAATTAATTTGGAATGGACTTATAATAGTAATGGTATAGAAGGAAATACTTTGACACTTAAAGAAACTCAAGTAGTTTTAGAAGGAATAACCGTTGGAGGTAAATCAATAAAGGAACACTTAGAAGTTATAAATCACGAACATGCAATTTTATTTTTAAATGATTTAGTAAAGGATGATAACCCAATTACTGAATGGAACATTAAAAATATCCACACTCTAATATTAAATGGAATTGATGATGAAAATGCAGGAAGATATAGAATTGAAAATGTAACTATAAAAGGAGCGACTCATATTCCTCCTGATTTTGTAAAAGTTCCTGAGTTAATGGTAAAATTAATTTTAAATCATAAAACTTGGAATAAATATCATCCAATAATTCAAGCTACGTTATTGCATGGGGAACTTGTGAAAATTCATCCTTTTGTTGATGGAAATGGAAGAACATCAAGATTAATTATGAATTTAGATTTAATGAAGCATGGGTTTAACCCTGTAATTATAAAAAAAGAAAATAGACTACAATATTATGAAGCTTTAGATAAAGCCCATACAACCAGCGATTATACTGATTTTATCAAATTGATTACTAAATTAGAAATTGAAATGTTAAAATATTATTTAAAATTAATTTAGCAAACAAATAGGAGGTTGATAATATGTATAGTTATAATTTACCAGATGAGAATAATAATCCTGTACCTTACACAACAAATAATAATTCTATTATTATAATAGGAGCTAATGGTTCAGGAAAAAGTAAACTTGGTGCATAGATGGAATCTAAAGATTGGAATAATGTTCATAGAATTTCTGCACAAAGATCTTTAATATTTGGAAATTATATACCACTAAAAAGTTATGAGCAAGCAGAAAATACGCTTTTTATGTCGATGATTTTAAATCATAAATAGAAAGAGATAAAAATGAAGACAGATATAGTAACAACGGAAATAATTGTAAAAGAAAATAAAATTGGAATAATGCGAGTGGGAAATGTTAATTATATTTCACTACCTGATTTAGCAAATTATACAAATCCTGAAGCTCCATCTGGAGTAATAAGAAATTGGATGTCTAATAAGAATTCTTTTGACTATTATAGTTTATGGGAAGAATTAACAATGAAAATTTTAATTCCGTGGAATCCCACAGAATTAAAATTTCTTAAGTTCCATATAATAGATTTACTATGACTCCAAATAGATGGAAGAAAAATTTTAATGCTATTGGTATTATTCCAAGTAGCGGAAAATATAGTAAAGGTACTTTTGCCCATCCAGATATAGCTTTTGAATTTGCTAGTTGGTTATCACCTGAATTTAAATTATATCTAATAACTGAATTTGAAAGATTAAAAACGAGTGAAGCTTATCAATATAAAGTTGAATGGAATGCAACTAGACTTTTATCAAAAGTTAATTATGTAATTCATACAGATGCAATTAAAAAATGCATAGTTCCAACTTTAACCGAAAAACAAAAGCAATTCGTGTATGCCGAAGAAGCTGATGTACTAAACGTTGCTTTATTTGGAATGACTGCAAAAGAGTGGAAAGAAAGTCATCCAGAACTTGCCGAAAATGGAAATATAAGAGATTATACTGATTTACTTCATTTAGTAATACTAAATAATTTACAAAATACAAATGCAGAATTAATTGAAGAAAAAGTCCCTCAAAGGGAAAGACTTATTAGATTAAACAATTCAGCAAGAAGACAAATGGAAGCATTAAAAGACAATAGAAGTCTTAAGGATTTAGAATTGTTACAAAAACAAGTTAATGAAAATAAGTTGCTTGAACAATAGGAAATTACATTAAACTGATAAATGAATGTTGTAAATATTCTCATAAAGGAGATAACAATAACAAAAGACTAGTTTCGACTAATCTTTTTTTGGTTTTAAATGTCCAAATAATATTTCGAACTAATAATTAGATGTTTAACGATTTAAATTATCATAATGACTTCTAATTCTTTTAGGAGTATATTTTTTTACTATTCTTTCTTTAGGATTTGGCGTATCACGATAAAATATAGGTAATTCTAATATGTTACTAGCATCCGCAATTAAAGGAGTTATCTCATTTACTAATATACCAATTGGATAAAAAGGAGTCCCATTTATAGCGTATACTAATTCATTAAAATCATTTGTTTCCGCCATTAAATCTTCTAAAGTATAAATTCTTCTTATAAAGTCCCCATTTTCTAAATCTACGTCTTGTAATCCTAGCGTATAAGCATCTTTATGATAAATCGTTCCTACTCTTTTTGAATCTAAAGGACCATAAATAAGCGTTATAAAATACCCCATATAATCATTGTAAGAACTTGGATGGTCCTTATCTTGAATACTAAGGCTAATACATCCTTTTTTAGCCAATAAAATATCCTCTTTTAAACTTCTTAACTTTTTTAAAAAATCTCTATCATAAATTCGTACACTTAATTCCGCATGAATTATCAAACACCTATCTAAATCAGTTATGTCATAATAAGCAACGCCATCTTTATATTTAGCTTTTAAAGTTTCTGGTTCTAAAATATTAGCATTAAGTTCTTTGACAAAGTCTTCTTTTTGCCTATTCCAATCGTCATAAAAAATTTCTTTTAAATTTAAATCTTTTACCTCTTGATAAAACCTAATAATATCTTCCAAAGATTTATTTTCAATATTAATTAAAAATATATAATAAGAAATGCCTTTAATTTCTTTTTGATTTTCTTTAGCAAATATAACTAAAGTTTCCATATCAACTAGTAAATTGTAATAAGTTGTTTCAAATAAAGAACTTATAACTAATTCTATTAAATAATACTTTGATAACTTTTGATAATATTCTAATTTTGGCATTGGTAAATCTTCCATACTATCGAAAATTTTAC
The DNA here is from genome assembly GCA_947624955.1 of uncultured Bacilli bacterium. Lineage (GTDB taxonomy): Bacteria > Bacillota_I > Bacilli_A > RF39 > UBA660 > CALVJF01. Next base: position 46,584 of record CANQMM010000005.1, read on the forward strand.
TCTCATATTTATCAAAATTACCGTTATTACCATAGTAGCAGTAGTCGCTAGCTTTGGCAAAAGCATCTTGAAAATATGGTAAAATGCCATTTTTTATTCCTTCGATTTGTTCAGCGATAAACTTTTGGTGCGCATCTAAATAAATTCTATTAGCATAATCTTCACCTAAACTATGCAATTTATAATAAAAATTATCTGTATCAACAGTATGAGATATAGCCCTAATTAATTCTGCCATTTATTAACGCCCCTTTTGAAAAACTTATTTCATATTATAAATAAATTAAAGTAAAAATGCAATTTCTAATATTGAAATTATATAACAATATATAGGAACTGATTTAGTTCATTTAAAATAATTCGTAAAGAATCTAGTGAGTATAAAGTAATATAGAATCTAACGAAAAAGATTTACGTTTTAAAAAAGGAAAAAACATATAACTTTATTGAGAGTCAAGCCGATTTATGATATCATAAATATATAAGGTGAATAAAGTGGAATGTAATATAAATTATGTTGGTAAATGGGATGAAGAAGAAGTTTATTATTGTATAACTCATCACAAAAAGGCAAGTATAAATGGTCAAAAATTAAATGAATGTCTATGTAATAAAAGATTTTGAAAAATCTTTGACAATAAATAAAGCAGATATTCACTCTATAAAGTTTACTTATCCTAATTTGTTAAATAAATTAGAAAGTACCTTAAATTATATAATGAATTTTAAAATAATTAATTATTTAAATTTATAAACTTTGAAATACTAGGAGGTATTAAAATGAAAGTTGTAGGAACAATGTTTTTTCAAAATGAAAAACTCTTAATTGATAAGCCAAGAAAAAGACCAACTTATCAGATGATTGGTGGTGGAGTTGAAGAAGGTGAAACACCTTTAGAAGCTGCAATAAGAGAGTGCCACGAAGAATTAGGTAGTCATTCTGTTTTTGATGAAAACTTATTCGAGTTAGTTATGGAATTTGATGAAATAGCTACAAGTGATGGCGTAACTCCTATACATTTTTATGTATTTAGATATAATGGAACTCTAGAAGGCGAGTTATCAACCTCAGAAGAAATAGAAAACTTCTTATGGTATGACTCTTCATATGGAAATGAAATTTTATCTAATACACTAAAAAACGAAGTAGTTCCCTACTGTATAAAAGAAAAATTAATAAAATAAAAAGGGGATATTTTATGATATTTGATGTTTTAGGTTGGATAGGAATGATTTTAGTATTATTAGCTTATTTCCTTTTGTCCCTAGAAAAAATACCCAATGGCATACTATACCAATCCTTAAATTTTATCGCCGCCATATTAATGGCCATAGGGCTTTATCCAAAAGATGCTTGGTTTTCTTTTACTCTCCAAGTAGTTTGGGGAATAGTAGCCGTAGTAGCATTGATAAAAATATTAAAGAAAAATAAAAATTAGTTAGTGCATTTATAGGAGGAAGGTTGAAAAAAATAATGACAAAATAAGTATGAAAAAAAGATTTTGAGAAAAATCGCAAAATTTCAAGTTTATAATAACAAAAATAAAATATTGTTGTAGGCATTG